>JAUXGV010000065.1 GCA_030621915.1 Flavobacteriaceae bacterium | reverse complement strand
TGAAGATCTGAATCAAATTCAATATAATCCCAGGCTACAGGGGCATTGATGTCATAGGTTGCACTTCCTGATTTATCCAAGATAACTAAAACCTCTCCTGTTTTATATTGACTGTCTTGTTGAATTAAATTGACATGAACGCCATTATCTGATATATAATTCAATATGATTTGCCCATTTTCATCTTTTCCGACCTTACTAGCCATAAAAGTTTCTATGCCAAAACTATTCAACCTCAAGGCTACATTCAAAGGTGCTCCTCCAATTTTTTTATGAGTTGGAAACACATCCCATAAAACCTCCCCAAAACATACAGCTATAAGTTTCATACCCATAAATTATTATTGGCCGCGTTATCTGCGCGTAATAAACTCACGCTGATTTCGCTGATTCTTTATTTATCTGCGTCATCTGTGAGCAAACAATACACGCTGATCACACAGATTCTTTATTCTTTAACAAATTTCTTTTTCAAATCTTCAAGTGAGAGCCCCTTGGTTTCGGGCATAATAAAGATGGTAAATAACAATTGCAAGGTCATCATTCCAGCAAAAAATGCAAAGATGGGCCAGGGATTGTCTTTAAAAATACCATTGTTTGAATCCAAAAACAAAGGTGTTATCAGCGTAATAATCGCTGCAAAAACCCAATGGATACCACATCCAAACGAATTTCCCATAGCCCGAACCTGATTTGGGAATATTTCGGAAATAAATACCCAAATAATGGCACCTTGCCCAATGGCATGAGAAGCAATGAACATCAATAAAAAGGTTAAAAGCACCATAGAATCGGCTCCGGTTTTAAAGGCCCATGACACAACGGTTAAACTTATTATATAACCAATGGATCCAATCAACAATAATTGTCGTCTACCCAATCTATCAATCAAATACATACCAATAAGGGTAAATATCAAATTAATGAATCCTATAGAAATGGAGCTAAATAACGATTCTTCACCTCCCAAACCTGCTCTTCCTAGTATTTCAGGAGCATAATACAATATAAAGTTAATGCCCGATAATTGATTGAAAAAAGCGATCAGAAATGCGAGAACCACAGGAAATCTATATTTTTTTAAAAAAATATTATCCGATTTACTAGTTGTATTCAATTCTTTTTTAATTTCTTCCAAATGTCTTGTCGCCTCATTATCATCATTATAAATAATTTTTAACACAGATAAGGCTTCGTCATTGCCACCTTTTTTCAACACCAACCAACGTGGGCTTCTTGAAACTCTCAATATTAAAATACAAAATACAATTGCCGGTATCGCTTCAACACCCAGCATCCAGCGCCAATCATTGTCACCTCCGAACCCCTTTAGCAAATAGTTGGAGAAAAAGGCAATAAAAATTCCAAAAACAATATTAAACTGGTAAAGAGCTACTAATTTCCCTCTGTTTTTAGCACTGGAAATTTCCGCAATATACATAGGAGCTGCTACAGATGAGGCTCCTACACCAAGACCCCCAATAAATCTAAAAAAAGAAAAAGTATAAGGATCTGGGGCGAGAGCAGACCCCAAAGCGGAAAATAAAAATAAGATTCCTATCCAGAAAAGAGTCTTTTTTCTGCCAAATTTATCACTTGGAATTCCTCCCAAAAGAGCCCCAAAAACCGTTCCCCATAAAGCCATTGACATTATAAATGTACCGTGAAATAGGGGAGTAGTATTCCATAAAGCCTTGATGGGTTCATTGGCTCCAGAAATGACAACGGTATCAAATCCAAATAAAAAACCCGAAACTGCAACAACAATCGACCAGTATCTTATTTTACTCATTCTTTAAATTTTTAATCTTTAAAGCCTAAAGAAACACATTTATTTACTAAGATGAGTATATGTCAATTAAATTTTATTAATAAATCATGTTTTATTTTAGGTAAAAGGGTATTCAATTCAGCATTGCATATTAAAATTTATTTATATTTGATGTTAGAATTTTAACATTCTTCTCATGAAAAAACTATTATTAATCCTACCAATTTTACTAATTATGTCAAGCTCAACCATTCCAAATGAAACTAAGAACCAACAAGGAAATTTTGCTCATGTTGTTTATTTTTGGTTAAAAAATCCTGACAACCAAACTGATAGGTTGGCCTTTGAAGAATCTTTAACAAAATTTATTACTAATTCTATCTATATTCAAACCAAATTTATCGGCAAACCTGCGGCAACTAATAGAGATGTAATTGACAATAGCTATACCTACAGTCTCATGTTAACATTTGAAAATAAATCTCAACAAGACAAATATCAGGAAGAAGAAGGACACAAAAAGTTTATTGAAGAATCTTCCGGTTTATGGTCAAAAGTATTAGTCTATGACTCTGAAAACATCTTGAAATAATTGATTTATTTAAAAACATGACTATTGAATTTATGTTAAAATACGATTAAAACGTAAAATTGTTAGTATATCTTAAATGATTCAATGTAAAAGTTGAATATTTTTCAGTAAATTGCTTACCGTAGAATTCTATGATAAAAATTTCTAAAAAAATACACCTTAAATTAACTTAAATAGCTTCATATGTCAAAATTTGATTTAAACATTAATGGTCAGTCACTTTCTGTCGACGTAAGTGATGACACACCCTTATTGTGGGTATTACGGGATCATTTAAACCTCCTTGGAACAAAATACGGTTGTGGTATAGCTCAATGTGGTTCCTGTACAGTTCATTTGAATGGAGAAGCTGTTAGAAGTTGTTCCTTACCGGTTTCTCAAGTTGCTGACAACTCAATTGTAACCATTGAAGGACTTTCAGAATTTGGAACACATCCTGTTCAGGAGGCTTGGAAAGAAATTGATGTTCCACAATGCGGTTATTGTCAGGCAGGTCAGATCATGACAGCTTCGGCATTTTTAGACAAGAATCCAAATCCTAATCAGGAGGAAATAAGAGAGGCAATGCAGGGTAATATTTGTAGATGTGCTTCCTATAGCAGAATAGAAACAGCGGTTGCTAAAGCGGCCGAAAAATTAAGTTAAATCAATAATCTTTATAAAAATGAGTACTAAAAAAAATACAATTGACAGAAGGTCGTTTTTTAGATCTACAGCCTTGGCGGGTGGAGGTATGATTATTGGGTTTAACTTTTTTACAGCCTGTAAACCAACGGTTGAACCACCTGTGGACTTATCATTGCTAAATTACAACGATTTTAATGCCTTTATAAAAATTGCTGACAATGGGGCTGTGACCATTTACGCACCAAATCCCGAAATTGGCCAGGGAGTTAAAACATCCATGCCTATGATTATTGCGGAAGAACTGAGTGTAGCCTGGGAAAATGTACATGTGGTTCAGGGTGGACTCGATACCGACGTATTTGAGCGACAAATTGCTGGCGGAAGTGAATCCATAAAACATGGATGGGAGCCTTTAAGACAAACAGGTGCTACGGCAAGACAGATGTTAGTCTCTGCCGCGGCAGCCAGATGGGGTGTAGATGCTTCAGAATGCTCAGTTTCGAATGGAGTTATTACAAATAGCAAGGGAGAAACATTGGGCTATGGTGATGTTGCAAAAGAAGCTGCCACTTTGGAAGTACCTAAGGATGTAAGCTTAAAAGATCCTAAAGATTATACAATTATCGGAAAGGATATTCAGAATGTTGATATTGACGAGATTATTACTGGTAAGCCTTTATTTGGCGTAGATTATAAGCAAGAAGGAATGGTATTCGCGTCAGTTTTGCGTCCACCGGCATTTGGAAAAATTTTAGATTCTTTTGATGCAACTGAGGCCAAGGCAATGCCCGGTGTTATTGATGTCATTGAAATAGGAGCAAAGGCTAATAGTCTCATGTCCAATAAAAAGGCTAATTGGACCGTGCAATTGGCCAAGAGTAATAAAGTAGTAGTTATAGCAAAAACGACTTGGGAGGCAATGAAAGCGAAAAAAGCGATAAAAGCAACCTGGACAAATGCTTCACCAATGGAAAGCACTGCGTTTCACGATGAACAATTACTTGGATTATTAGATGGTAAGGAATTCAACACCATGAGAAAAGATGGTGATGTGGAGAAGGCTTTCGCGGATTCTGATGAGATTTTAGAACGCACTTATGAATCTCCTTTTTTGCCACACAACTGTATGGAGCCTATGAATTTCTATGCCAATATCACCGATAAAAAAATACATTTGTCGGGTCCTATTCAAACACCGGAGCCAACAGCTGTTATGGTTGCGGCCATGTTAGATCGTGATGTTAGCGAAATTGATTTGGACATGACCCGTATGGGAGGCGGATTTGGAAGAAGGTTATATAGCGATTTTGTTTTGGAGGCTGTGGAAATATCTGATGCCATCAGGAAGCCAGTCAAAATGGTTTCCTCAAGGGAAGACGATATGACAACAGGTGTATATCGCCCAGCCATCAAATATCGTATAAAAGCAGGTATTAAAGACGGTAAAATAACCGGATATCATTTAAAAGAGGCAGCAATTAATGGAAATATGTATGGTTTGATTCCTAATTTCTTTCCAGCAGGCGCTCTAGAAAATTATCAGGTAGACGTAGCCAATTACAAAAGTAACATCACAACTGGGGCTTGGAGAGCACCTTTTACCAATTTCTTGGCTTATGCAGAGCAGAGCTTTTTTGATGAATTGGCAGAATTAATGGAGGTTGATCTTGTTCAATTGCGATTGGATTTATTACAAAAAGTTAAAGGCACTACGGATGAGAAAATTCAATATTCAGCAGAACGCATGGAAAAAGTGATTCACAAGTGCGTTGAAAAATCCAACTGGGGAAAAACAGCTGAAGATGTTTATCAAGGTTTTTCTGCGTATTACTGTCATAATTCACATGTGGCCGAAGTGGCTGATGTCATGATGGAAAACGGAATTCCAGTGGTTAAAAAAGTAACTTGTGTGGTTGATTGTGGCATTGTTGTAAATCGCTTAGGGGCTCTAAATCAGGTTGAAGGTGGTGTAATTGACGGAATTGGACATGCTATGTATGGAAATATGGAGTTTAAAGATGGTATGCCTCAAGTGGCTAATTTTGACAAGTATCGATTGGTAAGAGCGAATGAAGCCCCAAAAGTTGAAGCCTTTTTTATGGAGAATGATATTGCACCTACTGGATTGGGAGAGCCTACCTTGCCACCTGTTGGAGCAGCCATAGCAAATGCAATTAAGGCGGCTACAGGAGTTAGAATTTTAAAGCAACCTTTTGTATCTAATACTGAGGTGTTTGATAATTCTCTTTCAGTATAAAAACTAATTTTTTATTTTTAAATTAGAATTGATTTTATATGACTCACGAATTTAAAAATATTATTCAAGGCTTTCAAAATGCACAACATATTGGTTTAAAGTGCGTAATTGCTTCTGTTGTAGCTCTGGATGGTTCGTCGTATAGAAGGCCGGGCGTAAGGATGTTAATCAATGAACATGGCCAAATGACAGGAGCTGTAAGCGGAGGTTGTGTTGAAAAGGAAATTTTAAGGCAATCTGATACCGTATTCAAAACCGGGGTTTCAAAAATGATGACTTATGATGGAAGATATAGATTGGGCTGCGAAGGAACTCTCTATATTTTAATTGAACGTTTTGATCCTGAAACTCAAATGTTATCCGCCTTTGAATCCTGCTTGATTGAAAGAACAAGTTTTAAAATTCATAGTTTTTATGGAAAAGAAACCGGCTCCAATGAGAACTATGGATCTGAAATTTATTTCTCAAACAATAAACAATTTTCTTTAAATCAGAGTAAGAAATCTTTCAATCACAAATCATCCCTCTGCGAAGTTTTTAGCCAAACCTTGAAACCCTGTTTTAGATTGGTTATCATTGGTGCCGAGCATGATACCGCTCAATTATGTTTAATGGGTTCTTCATTGGGCTGGGAGGTGGATATTGTTATTGACCCTTCAAATCCTCAAAGCTTGAAAGATTTTCCGGGTGCACATCAATTGATCCATAAAGCTGCTGATGAATTAATTTTAGATTCTATAAATAGTCGCGTTGCAATTGTTTTAATGACGCACAGCTATGTAAAAGACCTTCAACATCTAATTGCATTAAAAAATACAAAACCTGTTTATATCGGCTTATTAGGACCTTCTAACAGGCGAGAAAGAATGTTGAATGAATTGATTGAACGTTTTCCTCTATTGGATGACAGTATTTTTGAATTGATCTATGGCCCGGCAGGATTGAATATTGGCGCTGAAACACCACAGGAAATTGCACTTTCTATTTGCTCGGAGATTCTTTCAGTAATTCGAGAACAACAGCCCAGGTCTTTAAAGGACAAAATGGGTAGCATCCATTTGAATACTGAAACCTAAGATGCTTCAAGTAGGAGATAGTCCGAAAATCGCAACAATTATATTGGCTGCCGGTGAATCCAAAAGGATGAAGGATATAAAACAATTGCTTCCCTGGAAAAATTCAACCTTATTAGAGAATGCTATTGAACAATCAAAATTATCTTTGTCAGAGGATGTTTTTGTAATCCTTGGGGCGCATAAAAAAACTATTATAAATGTTATCGATACTACTGGAATAACCATTATTGACAACCCTCATTGGTCTTTGGGAATGAGTACTTCAATTAAGGCAGCATTTAGATATTTTCTTAATAACAAATTGGAATACGATGCAATATTAATAATGTTAGTAGATCAACCTTTACTTACGTTTAAGCATTATAATAATCTTATAAACAAATATATAAATAGTCGAAATATTATTACATCCTCTTATGAAAAAGGTTTTGGTGTACCGGCGATATTCGATAAAGCTTATTTTGACAGACTGGTGAATTTACAAAATGACCAAGGAGCTAAAAAAGTAATCATGAATCATTTGAGCGATATGATTATCGTCGATTCTAAAAACAAAACAACTGATTTAGATACCAGGACCGAATACTTAAAATATTATAATCAGTATGGCAAACTATAATTCCCAATACTTTGTAAAATTTCATTAATGAGATGCTTTTATGCTTTCGTATATGGAAGTTGGTTGTAGAGCGAAATTACTTTTTGAAAAAGAACCTTATTCGTATTTTTAAGCCATAAATTATAATTAATTTAAATTAACAAAAAATGAAAAAAACAATTTTAATAGTTTTATTAGCTGTTGTATTGAGCATTCCTTCATCTTGTACGCAAGAAAAATCTCTTTTTAATGGCGAGAATCTTGATGGGTGGACAATTTATGGCACCGAAAAATGGTATGTTGAAGATGGTTTATTGATTTGCGAAAGTGGTCCAGACGAGGAATATGGCTATTTGGGAACTGAAAAACATTATAAGGATTTTGACTTATCGCTAGATTTTAAGCAAGAGGCCAATGGTAATAGTGGGGTCTTTATTCGATCTACCATTGATGGTACGAAAATTAGCGGATGGCAGGTTGAAGTTGCTCAGAAAAGAACATCTGTAGATGGGGATGCTACCGGAGGGATTTACGAATCTTATGGAAGAGGGTGGTTGATCAAACCTGATATGGAAAAGGATAAAAATCTAAAAGTCGGCGAATGGAATACCCTTAGAATAAAGGTAGTTGGTTCTCAAGTAACGACTTGGTTAAATGAAGTGCAAATGGTATCTATAACCGATGATAAAATTGGTGAAGGAATTGGATCAATAGCGTTACAAATCCACAGCGGTGGTGGGATTAAAGTAAAATGGAAAAATTTGAATATTATCGAAATATAAAAAAGCATTAATTTGAGCTAATACAAGAAGATATTCCTAAAGTGCTATATGTATAATAGGAATATTTTTATTTAAACCTATTCCAATGGGACAAGGAATTAATTGAATATTAGGGTTCATGATTATTTTCACCCTTAACTTATTGTCCCGCCGTATCAATTGACTAAATTTGCAGCCGATTTAAATTATTTATATGAATAAGTATCCACCCCTTTGGTTTATTAGATTGTTATTTTGTTTGAGCATATCTTATGGTTATACTCAAAATAGTATTCCATATACAAGTTTGGCTTTCATTGCTATTGATGATTATATTGAAAGTGAAATCGACGTTGAAAAGCATCCGTCAACTGAGCAAGAATCAGATTCAGGATTCGAATCACTTTTTAATGGAGAAAATCTGGATCAATGGATTGGTAATAAAACGGATTATATTGTTGAAAATAATGAGATTGCGGTTCGACCAAATCGAGGAGGAAAAGGGAATTTATATACTGCCAAAGAATATTCCAATTTTATTTTCCGCTTTGAATTTAAATTGACTCCTGGTGCCAATAACGGACTTGGAATTCATGCACCCCTGAATGGAGATGCAGCCTATGTTGGTAAGGAATTACAGATTATAGACAATACTGCAGAAAAATATTCGAAATTAGAAATATATCAATACCATGGTTCTGTATATGGTATTATTCCATCAAAAAGAGGATATTTGAATCCTGTAGGAACATGGAATTCTCAAGAAGTAACCGTAAAAGATAACGACATAAAAATTACATTAAACGATACTGTTATCTTGGAAGGCAATTTTATAGAAGCCAGTAAAAATGGAACTTTAGATGGAAAAGATCATCCGGGTCTTAACAGAATGAAAGGTCATATTGGCTTTTTAGGGCACGGATCTGAATTGGAGTTTAGAAATATCAGTATTAAAGACTTATCAAAATAATCAAGAATAATACAGGTCAAATCTACGCGTCATATTCTAGTATAGAATTCTTAAATAACTGGATATTATATTTAGATAATTACTTAAAGCAAATATTCATATATTTATTATTATCAAGTAAATAAGTATTTATTTAAAACGAAAATAGAATTTTCGAATCGACATCTTTTCAACTTTTGCTTTTAAGTTTTTTAATGAAAAAGGATTAAATCACAGGATCAATTTCATATCCTCAAATTCTTCTTTATCTTGCAAGCACTAATATTAAAATACTTTCTTTATGCGACTTTTTTTAAATTTTGGTATGCTAACCTTTTTATTTGTAGCATGTCAGTCAAAACCATCTGATAATACGATAGTAACAAATATTTTTGAAATTGGAATTATCGCTGATTGTCAATATTGTTATTGCGAAACAAATGGCCAACGGTTTTATAAAAATTCTCCAAAACGACTTTCTGAAGCTGTTGATATTCTGAATAAAAAGGAATTGGATTATACCATTCATTTGGGTGATTTTATCGATAGAGGTTTTAAAAGCTTTGATACCTTAATGCCAATTTGGAATAGACTTCATTCAAAAAAATACCATGTTTTGGGAAATCATGATTTTCAGGTGGCTGATTCTCTGAAATCTTCTGTATTTCAAAAAATGGATCTCAAAGGAGAACATCGTTATTATAGTTTTAGCAGAAAAAACTGGCGTTTTATAGTATTGGATGGTAACGATTTGAGTTTTCATGGCAGTTTGGATGCTCTCAAAAAAAAACAAACTGATTCGCTCTACAATAAACTTTTAAAAGATAGTTTGCCTTATTTGCAAAAATGGAATGGAGGTTTAAGCAAAAAACAACTGAATTGGGTAAAGAATGAATTGGACATGGCTACCGAAAAGAACGAAAATGTTGGGTTCTATTGTCACTTCCCTATATTCCCGATGGAAGCTCACAATTTATGGAATAGAAATGATTTGATTGACTTAATAGGAGACTATGACTGTGTGAAACTCTATTTGAATGGACACAACCATGCGGGAGCCTATGAAAAGAAGCTAGGAGTGCATTATTTAACTTTTAAAGCCATGGTTAATTCCGAAGACAAAAACTCCTTTGCTACATTGCTATTTAAACAGGATTCTGTGATTGTTAAGGGTTATGGAAGAGAAAATTCAAGAAAATTTAGGATAAAGTAGAGCTTCAATATTCTTAAATATATTATGGAAGAGCATTTTTTTCAATGTCCTTATTGCTGGGAAAATATCTCCATGTTATTGGATACTTCAATTCATCATCAAAAATATATTGAAGACTGTGAAATATGCTGCAATCCCATAGAAATATCTGTTTCTTTTTCAAATGCAGAATTACAATCATTGGAGATTCAAAGTATTGAGCAGTAATAAACCTTTTTTACTAATTTACTTAACCCTCTTAAATTAATTATATATTAATTGTTTACGTCTTTGTGAAGGAACTCCGGCAATTGCCGAGAGACTGTGGCAATCCCTATTTAATGTCAAGGCTGGTCACAGAGACGATAATTGTTATGATTCTTAATATCAATTATATAGATCACTATTTGTACTAAATTGGAGTTTTAACTTTTTTAACTTTAGCCTTTAAATAATATAAAATCCATATGGATAGTAAGGCACAAATTGAAAACCCAATAAATAGGGGTAAGGCAGTATCCTCAACATATTTACCTATTAAAGCACTGATTGGAACTGCCATCATGGTTGAAATAAAGCCAGTTATTGCAGCTGCCATTCCGGCTATATGACCCACTGGTTCCATGGCCAAGGCTCTTAAGTTTCCAAACAAAAATCCGATGGCAAAAAATTGTAACCCGAAAAAAACCAATAAAATCATAACATCAGGGTTGGAAGAATTGAAATACAACACCAAATAAGCCATAGAAATTATAAAAAATCCCCAAAGTGATATGGTTACCAATTTTTCCATACCGTATTTTAATACCAATGTTCCGTTTAAAAAAGTTGCCGATCCGACAGAAATGGCCAATGCTGCAAAAATATATGGGAATTGATCGGTCAAATCATATTGTATTTGAAATATTTGCGGAGCCGTACTTAGGTATACCATAAAAGAACCCGTAATAAAACCAGAAATTATTGTAAACCCCATGGTTCTTTTATATTTCATCAATTCCCTAAACCCATCTGTAAAAATATGAGTAGTTAGGCCGATTCGCTGAGATTTAAGTAATGTTTCCGGCTGTCGAATCCAAAACCAAATAGAAACTATTACACTGAAGAACAGCTGAATGTAAAAAATGGCTTCCCAATTATAATGATCTAATACAAATTTCCCCATTGCAGGGGCGATTACAGGCACCAATATAAAAACCACCGTAATAAACGACATAATTCTGGCCATATAATCACCACTATAACTGTCACGAACAATAGCAATACTAATAGTTCTGGGTGCTGAAAGTCCCACACCTTGTAAAATTCTGCCAGCTACCATCATTTCCAAAGTAGTGGCATAAATACACATATAACTGGCAATAATGAAAACACCGAAACCCATAAATACAATTGGCTTTCTACCCAAACTATCCGATAACGGGCCAAATAATAATTGCCCGATTCCCAAACCCAGAAAAATCATTGTAATCAACAATTGATTGTCCTTGGAACGTGTAATACCAACCGCTGCACCAATAATATCCAAAGCCGGTAATATGGCGTCTATAGCCAAAGCCACAATGGACATTAAGAATGCCATGAGTGTTACGAATTCGAATTGGGATAATTTGCTTTTAAACATCGGGCAAAATTAGGTGAATCTGATTTAAATATTGAAGATCACTGAATATTTGTACAAGTATTTTGATTCAAAAAAATCCAAAACTTAATTCCATGTAAAATTTTGCATTTTAAATTTTTGATTTACAATTGTATAACATTGGTTGTTCGCAATAACATAAGCAAAGAAAATATCCTAAATAAAAAATAAAAGGCATTAAGAATCGCAATTGATGAAATTAACTTAATTTGCCGACTGATAAAATTAATCTGACACTGAACTCGTCAATAATATTTAATGTATTTGTATGAAGCTGTATTTCAAATTTTTATTTATATTTATGTGTACCTTTGCATCAATAGGATGGGCTCAAAATAATCAAGAACATCGAGCCATTATTGATAGTATCTATTCTGAGGTTTTAATGGAAACCCGAGTCATTAATATAAAATTACCAGAAAGCTATATTGAAAACACTGGTATGACTTATCCGGTGGCTTATATCCTGGATGGTGAAGTGTTTTTGTCGACTGCCAGTCTTGTACATGGTTATTATAGCGGTGGATTCATGCCAGAAACGATCTTTGTAGGAATCTCAAACACCACTAACCGCACTAGAGATCTAACTACTTCTGAACTTAGCGAACGAAGGGGAGTGGCTTATCAACAGGAAAGTGGGGGAGCAGATCAATTTGTGAAATTTATTGAAAATGAATTGATAGACTATGTGGAGAAAAAATACCCTGTAACTTCTTATAGAACGCTGATAGGGCATTCATATGGCGGTTTATTTACCATCAATACCTTAATCAATCATTCGCATCTTTTTGAAAATTACCTGGCTATCGACCCTAGTTTAGATTGGGACGATCAGAAATTATTAAAACAAGCGAAAGAGGTACTACCCAATAAAAATTTAAAAGGTAAATCATTGTTTATCAGTTTAAGTGGGCAATTGCACATGCAAGATCCAGACATAACCATTAAGAATATTATGCAAGACAGTACTGAATTTACCTTGTTTGCCAGGTCAAATATTGAGTTTTCAAAACTAGCCGAGACCAATGCTGCAAACGGATTGGTGACTGATTGGAAATTTTATCCCAATGACCTGCATGGTACCATTCCCTTACCCTCAATGATAGATGGATTGATTAGCCTGTTTGAATGGTTTCAAATGGAAAACACGAGTAAATTCAACAATCCCGAAACGGCTAAAGAGGTGCTGGAGGAAGTAGTAAAACATCGTGAAAAGAAATTAGAATCTAATTTTGGATATCGAGTACCACCGTATGAAGAAAGCCTTTTCAATATGCTGGGCTATATGAATATGGAAATGGGAAATATGGATAAATCCTTGATGTTTTTTGAAATGGCTATTAATTATTACCCAAACAGTGCCAATTCATACGATTCTTTAGCTGACTATTATGCGGCTGTCAATGATTTTGGCAATGCCTTAAAATTCGTTTCCAAGGCCTACGAAATTAGTCAAGAAGAATATCACAAAAAGCGAATCACTGAATTTAAATCAAAGCTTTAAATCCGTAAACCTAATAAATAAATATTTTCAAGTGTTTTATTGATAGTGTTTTACAAATTTTATTTATTAAGATGTCTATTTTCGTATTATTAGATCCAAATTATTATCTACTTATAAATGATTATAGCTAGAATACCTTGTTTCATTTTAATAAGATTCACTAAAAATTCTTTGGTTGAATCCCGTCAATTTGGGTAAAAATTCGCTATTTTTATTAAGCATTTCAGATTTCATTCATGAAACATTTCCAATTAAAATCAAACCTCAATCTTTTCAAGAAACATCTACTATTAAAGCTCATAATTAACAGCAGTTTTTTTACCTCAACTATAAAAATATCCCTGATTATTTGGCTTATTTTTGGCTGTTTGCTTCCCATACATGCTCAAAAAAAGAATGAAAGCTATCGATTACATATCAAAAAAACCCATTTACCAATTATAATTGACGGAATTATCAATGAAGAGGCCTGGAAACAAACTGAAGTGGCCGATGATTTTTTTATGGTATTACCTGAAGACGATCGTAAGGCTCGCCAGAAATCTGAGATAAGAATGGCTTATGATGACAAAAACCTCTATCTATCGGGCGTATTTTACAATAATATACCCGGTGAGTATGTAATCGAATCTTTAAGAAGGGATTTCTCTTTTGGTAAAAACGATAACTTTTTACTGTTTTTGGATTCGTTTAACAATCAAACCACGGGGTTTTCTTTTGGAGCCAGTGCTGCAGGAGCTCAATGGGATGGCACCATGAATAATGGAGGAAGTGTGGATTTGAACTGGGATAGTAAATGGATATCGGAGGTAAAACAAGAAAAAGATAAATGGGTAGTAGAAATGGCCATTCCATTTAAATCAATTCGTTATAGAAAGGGTGTTAAAGAATGGGGAATTAATTTTAGTCGATTGGACTTAAAAACATCAGAAAAATCTAGTTGGACACCCATTCCACGGCAGTTTCCAACAGCTTCTTTGGCCTATACAGGAGTATTGGTGTGGGATGAACCGCCACCACCAACTGGAGTTAATTATTCCTTAATTCCTTATGTTTTAGGGAGTGTGAGCGGAGATGTTGACACAGAATACGATTACAAAATAGGGGGTGATGCTAAGTTTGCCCTTACTTCTTCTCTCAATTTAGATTTGACGATCAATCCTGATTATTCGCAGGTTGAGGTTGACCGGCAAATAGCTAATTTGGATCGATTTGAGTTGTTTTTTCCAGAAAAGAGACAGTTTTTTTTAGAAAACGCCGATTTATTTGCAAGTTATGGCTATTCCGGTATCAGACCTTTCTTTTCGAGAAGAATTGGATTGGATGTACCTATTTATGCAGGTGTTAGATTGAGTGGCAACATCAATGAAAAATGGAGAGTAGGAGTTATGGATATGCAAACTGCCAGCGATGAAGATACGGGCTTACCCAGTCAAAATTTTGCGGCAATTTCCTTTCAGAAGAAAGTATTTAGTCGTTCTAGTATTGGGCTGCTGTTTGTTAACAAGGAATCCA
>JAUXGV010000187.1 GCA_030621915.1 Flavobacteriaceae bacterium | reverse complement strand
ATTTTTATTTATTGGTTATTATTAATTTCTAATTTACGTGGCAAAAATATACTATGCCAATAAGTTCTTTTCACTATTTCGATTTCAAATTTTTATATCAAAATAGATTTTATTTATACTGATTGCATAGAAAATTTAAGTGAAAGCAAAGATAAGGTTCAATTGCAAAAAATTTAATATTTTAGTTAATATTTATGCACAAAAAAGAGGCAATATTCTTGCCTCTTTTTTTATATCATTATCTTTGATCATTACATATAATTATATAGAGTGTTTGGTGTCAAAAATCTGAAATTATTTATTTAGATTCCTGCTTTTATTGAACCAAGATTAGCTAACCAGTAGAAAACATAAGTTTAGACCTAGTCAATGACAATATTCCAGGAAAATCTATAAGTGAATCACCTCATCATAGGCATCTGCAACAGCTTCCATCACAGCCTCACTCATTGTTGGATGGGGGTGAATGGCTTTTAAAACTTCATGACCAGTGGTTTCCAGTTTTCTTCCTAAAACGGCTTCTGCAATCATATCAGTAACGCCAGCTCCTATCATATGGCATCCTAACCATTCTCCATACTTGGCATCAAAAATTACTTTTACAAATCCTTCTGGAGTTCCTGCAGCTGAGGCCTTTCCTGAGGCTGAAAATGGGAATTTACCAATTTTTAATTCGTATCCTTTTTCTTTGGCTTGTGTTTCTGTTAATCCAACACTTGCAATTTCAGGGCTTGCATAGGTACAACCAGGAATGTTTCCATAATCAACTGGTTCAGGATTCAATCCTGCTAATTTCTCAACACAAGTAATTCCTTCTGCAGAGGCAACGTGTGCCAATGCGGGACCTGGAACCACATCACCAATTGCATAATATCCGGGCAGATTGGTTTGGTAAAAATCATCCACTAATATCTTGTCCTTATCGATAACAATACCTACATCTTCCAGTCCAATATTTTCTATATTTGATTTAATTCCTACAGCTGATAAAATGATGTCTGCTTCTAAAATTTGCTCACCTTTTTTAGTATTTACCGTTGCTATAACTCCTTTTCCAGAAGTTTCAACTTTGGTAACACTTGAATTGGTCATTACCTTAATCTTAGATTTTTTCAATGATCTTTCAAATTGTTTTGAAACTTCTTCATCTTCTAAGGGAACCACATTGGGTAAAAACTCAACAATAGTAACTTGTGTTCCCATGGAATTGTAGAAATATCCAAACTCAACACCTATGGCACCCGAACCTACAATAATCATACTTTTGGGTTGCTTTGGCAAATTCATGGCTTCACGATAACCAATTACTTTTTTACCATCAATCGGTAAAAATGGTAATTCACGTGAACGTGCACCCGTTGCAATGATAATATAATCAGCACTATACTCTGTTACTTTATTATCGGACCCGATTACCTCAACTTTTTTACCGGTTTTGATCTTACCAAATCCATCAAGAATATCTATTTTATTTTTCTTCATCAGAAATTGAACTCCCTTACTCATTCCATCTGCCACATTCCGACTGCGTTTGATAACTGCTCCAAAATCCTTATCAATTTCCTTGGCCTTTAAACCATAACTATCAACATGTTTTAAATATTCATAAACTTGAGCACTTTTTAATAAAGCCTTGGTAGGAATACATCCCCAATTCAAGCAAATCCCACCTAAATTTTCCTTTTCAACAATGGCCACTTTAAACCCTAATTGAGAAGCTCTAATGCCTGTGACGTAACCTCCTGGGCCACTACCTATGATTATGATATCGTATTTCATTTGATATATATTATTTTATTTAGAAAATGGAATTTTAAGAAAATCCATTCCTAGATTAATACTTTCCGATTTTTAAGAATTGCAAATTTACTCAAATTTTATTGCTTTTACCGGACTTATTTTGCTAACAATAATTGATGGTATTATAAGCATAGAGAAGCATAATATTAGGGTCCCGAAATTAATCAAAATTATATGTTTAACATCCAAATAAACAGGTACTTGATTTACGTAATAAGTTTCAGGATTTAAAGAAATTAAACCAAAATATTTTTGAATTAATAGCATTCCTATTCCTATTATATTTCCCCAAAAAAGCCCCTTTGCTATCAAATAAGAGGCATTGTACAGAAATATTTTACGGATACTCGCATTGTTATTTCCTAATGCTTTTAAGATCCCAATCATTTGAGTGCGTTCTAAGATCAATACCAGCAGAGCGGTTATCATATTAATTCCTGCAATTAAAATCATGATACCAATAATTACTGCAATATTGGTATCGAATAAATCCAGCCATTCAAAAATACCAGGAAATTTTTCAGCAATAGTTAAAGCATTTAAGGTGGCATCTATAGAACCATATACCTCTGCACCAGTTTCTTTCAAGTCATCAAAATCATAGATAAAAACTTCAAAACCTCCCACCATTTCTTCTCCCCATTTATTAATTCGTTGAATATGGCGTATATCACCTATTAAAAAAGTTTCATCAAATTCTTCAAAGCCAGAATCGAAAATTCCGGTTACAACAAATTTTCTTGAGTTTGGAATTTTATTAGGATCATCCTTTACAAAAAACATATGAAAAGAATCTTCTATTTTCAAATTCAAGCGATCCGCGGTTTTTTGAGAAAGTAATACTTCATTTGAAATTTTTTCATGAAATTCTGGCGTTTTACCCCTTATAATATATTCATTAAAGAATGTCCAATCGTATTGTTGACCCACTCCTTTTAAAATAATTCCTTCAAATTCATCCTTTGTCCTTATAATCCCGGCCTTAGTAGCATAGGGATGAACGCTTTTAACATTAGAAATATTGGTAAAAGTGGGATAGAAATTCTGATTAAGATTGATGGGTTTTACTGTTTCCTTGGAATTATTGGTGTCAAAATTACTGATTTGAATATCGCCATTAAAGCCTGATATTTTTTCCTTGATCTTTTTTTGCAAACCTACTCCGGTTGCAATAGAAAAAAGCATCACTATGATACCAATAGCAATGGCTAAAATGGAAATTTTTATTATAGGCGAGGAAACACTATTTTTGTGTTCTTTAGACGTAATTATACGTTTTGCTATAAATAATTCGTAGTTCAAATTGTAAAAAAATGTTGAGTTTCAAAAGTACATATTTCTTTTTATTATCTAAATGCATCCTGGCACTTTTTCTTTTGACCTTTTTCTCTTCTTGTGCCCAATCCTTATCAAATAATAAAATTGAAACCGCGGCAAACCAAACTGAGAAATATATTCCACTTTTGGCAGGTAAAAAGGTTGCTGTAGTGGCCAATCAAACATCAGTAATTCATAAGAAGCAGCCTATTTCAAAAACAGATGAGATTGTTTCTACTTTGAAACCAAAGCATCACAATGACAAATTCACTCATTTGGTGGATTCATTGTTGACTTCAAATATTAATATCGTAAAAGTGTTCGCACCAGAACATGGCTTTAGAGGCAAGGCAGATGCTGGAGAGCATGTAAGCAATCAAAAAGATATCAAAACTGGATTACCTATTATTTCACTTTATGGTAAAAATAGAAAACCAAGTATTGAAAATCTGCAAGGAATAGATATAATATTATTTGATATTCAAGATGTAGGTGTACGTTTTTATACCTATATCTCAACCATGACCTATGTAATGGAGGCTTGTGCAGAATTGGGAATTCCTGTAATCATTCTTGACAGGCCCAATCCTAATGGACATTATATAGATGGTCCCACTTTGCAAATGGAGCACAAATCCTTCGTTGGCATGCATCCCATTCCACTGGTTTATGGAATGACTATTGGTGAATATGCCCATATGGTAAATGGAGAAAAGTGGATGGAAAATGGTATACAATGTGATATCACTATCATCCCATTAAAAAATTATTCACATGAATTGGAATATGACTTACCTATCAGGCCTTCTCCAAATTTACCCAATGCTCAATCCATCAATTTGTATCCAAGTTTAGGATTTTTTGAAGGTACCATCATCAATGCCGGGAGAGGGACCGAATTTCAATTTCAACGATATGGAGCTCCGTTTTTCCCAGATGGAAGCTTCTCTTATACCCCTCATCCCAACTTTGGCTCTAAAACCCCAAAATTTAAAGATGAACTTTGTTTTGGAATTGATTTGTCAAAAAAGGAAAAACTTTCGACGGTTAATATAGAATGGGTTTTAGATGCTTATCATAAAACGCCCAAAGACAAAAAGTTTTTTGGGAAATCTTTTACGGTTCATGCTGGAAATTTAGAATTACAAGAACAAATGGAAACTGGGAAAACAGCTCAAGAAATCAGAGCCTCCTGGCAGGATGATATTGAGGAATTTAAAAAAATTAGAAGTAAATATTTGATTTATAATTAAAGAATCTACTTATTAATTTTTTTAAATTACCAATGGTTGAGCTCAAATATTCAAAAAAAAACAATTGAAAGTAATATAAGTAATCCATGTCCCAAAATGATATAATTCCAGATATATTCAATTTCGGCTACTTTAAATTTAAATTTACTATCGAAAAACCTATCTGTTAATAATTAACTCTGAATAACAATAGAAGCTACAATGGTATTGGATTTATTTTCAAGATTGGTAAAAACGTATTTTTGGTATTGGTCCATAATTACAATTTAAATTAAGATACCCATCGTTCAAATAAAATTCATAGCATCATTTCAGAAAATCATTTTAAACATTATCATAACTATTCATCAACAGACCAGCTATAAACCAAAGAAGCATCACCAGTAAAATCTTTTTTTCTATCAATTTCAAATTCGTTCTCAAATTCCTTTCCAAAACTTTCAAAGGCACTAAGAAAACCTAATTTTCTATCGGGAATTTTGGTCAATATTTTACCGATCATTGAAATTGATTTTTTTGCAATCACCAACCACGGTACAGTTGTGGTTCCAACAATATCCGTTACAATGCCAAAAGCATCTCCACCTATCCCACTTTCAACATCACTAAGTATTTCTCCTAGATCTCTGGTCTCTTTTCTCGAATGTCTTAAATAGATCTGTACATTCAGCTCTCTATCCTCTGGAAGCTCTCTACTTAGTACAAAAAGTCCCTCAGATCCAACTTCATCCGTGTCAAACTGAAAGGAATTATCATGACGCTTACTAAGTCTAAAAGGCTGTTGAGGAAGTGTAGTAACTATCATTTTATCATTTTCTGTAGGATGTTCGGCAACCACCAAGAAATATAAGTTCCATCTTTTCTTAGGGCGATGAATATTTACCTCATCAATTTCTAATCGAACTTTTGTCATAATTATATTGGGTTTTATAGTTAATTTCTATTTGTTTTGATTTTTATGCATTATTCAAGCATTAATCAACTATAAATTTCAATTTTCCAATAATTTTATGCAATACCCAAGCTTGGGTATTTTTAATTCCTTTAATATGTTAAATCAAGAATCAAAAAAAATAAGTAGAATATTTATCTTTTGTTTCAAAAGATTAAATAACTTATAAGTTCAAATATGACTTTAATCCTCCTTCTCCGCCTCAGGCGGATTCGGCGGACGAGAAGATATGGTTTAATTCTCCGCCAAAGGCGGATCGGAAAATCAGGATGTTTGCATAGCAAACTCAATTTAATACCTC
>JAUXGV010000110.1 GCA_030621915.1 Flavobacteriaceae bacterium | reverse complement strand
ATCATATATCAGATTATCAAAATATTTCATATTAAACACCAGCCTTTGTTTTTCTGGTAAAGTTGCCATTGCATTTTGTAATTTTAACTGAATTTCATCTCCGTCAAAATATACATCTGCATATAATTTGTCTACCATTTGTTTTTGTAAGCTTGCATTATCAATATTATTCAGTTTCGCAGTTTTATGTAAGTGAGTAATTGATTCGTTGGTTGCAATACGGTACATCCATGAATATAATTTACTATCTCCCTTAAACTTACTAATATTTCTAAAAACTTTAACAAACGTATCTTGTAAAACGTCATCCGCATCATTATGTGAAATCACTATTTTTCGAATGTGCCAATACAATCGTTCCTTATAAAGCACAATTAATTCCCGAAACGCCTTCTCCTGCGTATCTTTATTTTTTAACCGTTCAATAAAGGTTATTTCTTTTAGCACTAATTTTTAATTTTATGACTATAAAATTAAGAAAAGGTTTAAAATCATGTTGAAAAAAGGAGATAAATATTGGAATATTTCAAATTGCTAAAACTTCATGGCGACTTTAATATTCAATACTCTGCCACTTAAATAATTAGGTACTGCAACATATCGTTTGGAAGAAACATCTCTAACCCAAGTATTAGTTATTGAATTTTGCACATCAAACATATTAAACAATTCAATTCCCGCTGATAGCTCTTTAAATTTCTTCTGCCAGTTTTTTTTAGGAGGGTTTTGAAAGTCAACAAAAACATAAGAAATTCCAACATCAGTTCTATGGTAATCTTTCAAGCGATTCTGATACAAGTATGGATCTGCATAAGATGGTGATCCGCCGGGTACTCCTGTATTATAAACTAAATTCAGGTACATTTTAAGCTCTGGAATGGAAGGGACATAATCTTGAAACAAGATAGCAAATTTTAATCTTTGATCTGTGGGTCGTGATATATACCCTCTATCATCAATATTTTCTTTTGTAAGAAGATATCCCAGGCTAAACCAGGATTCTGTTCCCGGAACAAATTCTCCGTTTAATCTTAAATCAATTCCGGTGGCATAGGCATTAGCATTATTATTGGCCCTATATCTTATTTCTACATTATCTATTGAAAACGTATTTACATCAGTAAGGTTTTTATAATATATTTCAGAAACCAATTTGAAAGGCCTTTGCCACAATTTTAAACTATAATCATTACTCAATACAAAATGAAAAGATTTTTGAGCTTTTACCTCTGGGTGTACCCTTCCAACGGAATCCCTAAGTTCATGATAAAATGGAGGTTGATGGTAAAGGCCTGCTGAAACTCTGAATAGCATATCCTTGTCCCAATCAGGTTTTATTGTTATTTGTGCCCTGGGACTTAATATAAATTGATTTTCAGACTTGATACCTACACCACTGATATTCCAATATTGACCTCGTAACCCCACATTAAACCAAACTGTATTTTCCTTTATAGACGTTTTCTTGCTCCATTGGGCAAATCCGGAAACTCTATTGATATTAACATCATTTTGAGCCCTAACATTTAAATAAGGTTCAATAGGACCGGTAAATGGCTCATAAGGTTCATCATTTTTTGGATATAAGTAAGGAGGTCTGAGAGAAAATCCGGCTGAATCAATAACTTGCCATTCTACAATTCGGTCTTTTATATTTTCATATTGGTATTTAACCCCAAATTCTAAAAGGTTTGAATTTTTTCTATAAGTTGCTTTTAATGAAATATTTGAAATTTGAGCTTTCAAATTATTTCTTGCATGTTCCAATTGTGAACCAATTGCTTCAACAAAATCAATATCTCCAAAATTTTCAGAACCAAAATTGGTATTGACTTCTCCTATGCCATAAAAAGCCAAAATATCATAATATTCCTGCTCTCGAGTTCTATAGGTAGAAACTGAAAGGTTTAAATTTAAATCGTCATTGATCCTATAAATTCCGCTAAGAGCTCCAAATATAGTTTCATATTTATCCCGTTCTTTTCCTCTATAATTTACTACCAAAGCTTTGGGTTCCAAAACTGTTCCAAAGTTTGTCTCCTGTGAAATTGGGTCGAAATTGTAATTATTCAACGAATAATTTCCTAAAAAATCTAAAGTAAATTTACTATTGAAATCATAGGATAAATATGCCTGAACATCTGTAAAATTTGGATCATAATTAGAATTAATATCTCTGCTATTCACCAAAAGGCTATTATTTCTATACCTGGCTCCAACGATACTTTTAAGTTTTTTATTTTTTGAAATTCCTTCAATTGTCGCAGAAGCACCCAACAAACTCGCCTCAAGAGCTACACTAAAATTAGAGGGTTTTCGGTAGGTGATGTCTAATACCGAAGATAATTTGTCGCCATATTTTGCTTGAAACCCACCTGCTGAAAAATTAACACTCTGTGTCAAGTTTGGATTTACAAAACTAAGACCTTCTTGCTGACCTGAACGAATCAAAAATGGCCTATAAACTTCAATTCCATTTACGTAAACCAAATTTTCATCAAAACTTCCTCCTCTAACATTATATTGACTGCTCAACTCATTATTAAAATTCACCCCAGGTAAAGTTTTTAATACACTTTCGATACCACTATTTGTGCTCGGTGTATTTTTAATAGTTTCTGTATCAATATTTGTAATACCCTCAACACTCTCTCTATTATCCTGAATGATAACCTCATCAATTGCTTCTGTTTTTGTTACTAGTTTTGGAGAAAATCGTAAGGTTTTACCCCTAGGAATATGAACCATTTTTGTATATTCAATAAAAGCCAAATGACTAAATTTAATTTGGATAGATTTTCCAGAAGGAACTGTCAGGTTATAGGCTCCTTTAATATTTGAGGATGTACCCGTTTTACCATAAGTAATTGAAACATTTTCAATAGGATTTCCGTCACTATCGATTATTCTTCCTGTGACTGTTGCGGTCTGAGCATTAGAGAAAGTAGAGCATATTGAAAAAATAAAGAAAAAAATTAAGTTTGCTTTCAAGGAATTACTTTTTAATCTTTTCGAATAAATGAAGTTATAAAAGTAGTTGAATTATTTACATTATCGGTAACAATTACTTTTAAAGTATGCGCTGATCCTTCCAATTTTTTATCATGAAAATCATACGATAAACTTCCTGTTTTTGGGTTGAATTCCATCAAAACCCATTTGCCATCGATTTCTCCTCTATAGGATTTTATACCGGATCCTTTGTCTGAAATCCGAACTCTTAAATATCTTTTCTTAGATAGGTTTCCGTTCGCTTTAAAATTATAATGAACAATTTTAGGCATAAAAGAATCAGTAGTTAAGGTGAATTGACCTAATTTTTTACTCGAAGCATATAATTTTCCGTCTTTATGCCGCGTATTTAGATAATTTAATTTACCATATTTGTTTCTGCTGGCGATGTACATTTGTTTAATTACTTCATTACTGTACTTTGTGGCATCAAAATAAATCCTAAAATAATTATGAACAGGAACTGTTTTGTTGTGTAAAGTAGCGATACCATCTTGATATGTATAATCAAAATAAAAATCCGAATAAAATATGTTCTTCGGAAAGGTTACTTGAACGACGCTATCAGCAATTCTATTGACTTGATTTGCTTTAAAAAAATAAGGGGTTTTTTTAATTGTTTTGGGAGTTAATATAGAGTCCTTTTTTCCCTTTATAGGTATGGTAAGTTTTGTTTTATTACCCTCGAAATCACTTGCCGTAATGATCACATTATAATCCAAACTGTCCTTAACTTTGAAATATCCTTTGTTAGACAATGTTTTATAAAGGATTAATTTACTTTCGGGTAAATCTATAAAACATTTCTGAACCCTTTGTTTCAATCTTACAAATCGTTCATAATCAATATAAGTATTAATATAACGAGATTCACCAAATGAAAATTTATCAACTGTAAATTGAAATATTTTAGTACCATTCACCTTCATTTCCAAGTTATACAATCCATTTTTATTTATGGCAGCATCTAGTCTATCAAATGCATTAATCCCTATACCAATTTGCCCATAGGCATAAATGGTATTAGCCATTAAATCCCCGTTATTCAAGCGTTTCAGGAATAAATTAATAATTTTATTAGAATGATTCACCTGCGAAGAATCATTTTTAGAATAGGCAAATGCAGATTGGATAGTGGGTTTTTTATGATCAGGTATATGAATTCCAAATAACATGGGATTCAAAATATTTGCTTTAACATCCCGAATTTCATAGTGTAAATGAGGACCCCCTGAACTACCTGAATTTCCGCTTAAGGCTATATTACTACCTTTTTTAATTTTTAAATCTGATGCTTTTGGATATAGTCGAATAGTATAGCTTTCTTTATTGTATTGCGCCTTTTTAACAAAGGCTTCAATTTCTGGTGAAAACTTTTTCAAATGACCGTATACTGTAGTGTAACCATTAGGATGGGTAATATAAATTGCTTTGCCATAACCCCAATGAGAAACATTTATTCTAGATACATATCCATCAGCTGAAGCAATAACGTTTAAGCCCTCTCTGCCTTGAGTTTTAATATCAATTCCAGCATGAAAATGATTGGAACGTAACTCGCCAAAAGTACCCGATAAAACCAACGGTATTTCTAAAGGATTTAAAAAATAATCAGTTGGATATTTGTCTTGAGCGAAAACAAATTGGCTAAGAATGAAGCAAATAATAAAACTGATTTTTTTATGCATAATTTTGCTAAAGTAAGGAACTCAAGTGATACAAAAAAATAGAATTTTAAGTAGTTATTTTTCAATTCTTTGAATTTAATTTTGTTTTAATTCTATAAAATAGTTGTTTAATTGTATCAGTAATACTAAATTTGTTGAAATTGTTTGATTCTTTAAATTGATGAGTAATTTAATTCAAATAGTAGATTTGCTAAACGATAAGCTAGCAAAATTATTGAATAAATATAGTAGTTTACAACTTGAAAATAATAAATTATTAGATGATAAAATGGCTTTGGAAAAGCAATTAACTGTTCATCATCAATTAATTAGTGATTTAGAAAATAAACAAGAATCATTAAGAATTGCAAATGCAATTGTAGGCAGTAAAGAAGACAAACATTTAACAAAACTCAAAATAAATACGTTGATTCGCGAAATTGACAAATGCATTGTTCAATTGGGTGATTAGATTAAAGGATGAGTGATAAAATTAGTATAAAAGTTACTATTGGTAATAGAGTTTATCCGTTAACAATTAAAGGTGAAGGAGAGGAAGAAGGAATTCGGACTTCAGTAGATAAAATAAATACGTTAATCGGTAAATTCGAACAAAATTACGCGGTAAGAGATAAACAGGATGTTTTGGCCATGTGTGCTTTACATTTTGCATCGCAAAAGGAAGTTCAAACTATTTATAATGAGTTGGATGCCGAAAAAATTGAAAATAAATTACGAGAAATTAATGATTTGTTAGATTCTCGATTATAATACGTTCTTTAAAAAAGAAAACAATTACTGCCTACATTAGTTATTTGTTTATTAAACTCAACAATATCAATTTAAAAAGGATGAGTTATTATTGCAAAAGCGAGCCTATATAAACCTAGGATACTTGACCAATAGATTAGTCCTAAACCTGTTTCAGGGAGTTTACAAAACCATAATCGATGTAGGCTTTTTATATATATAATTATGACAACAACGACAATAATAATAGGTTTAATTTCTTTATTTATTGGTTTTATAATCGCCAAAATATTAGAAAAAAAGAAAGCTACTTCCACAATCAAAAATGTTAATAAACAAGCTCAGGTTGTTTTAAAGGAAGCGAAAATCGAGGCTGAAGGAATTAAAAAAGATAAAATTTTACAAGCCAAAGAAAAATTTATAGAACTGAAGAGTGAGCATGAAAAGGTAATTTTTTCACGTGATAAAAAAGTTATTGAATCTGAAAAAAGAGTTCGAGAAAAAGAATCCAAGATTTCTCAGGAGCTTGATAAAAATAAAAAATTAAATAGTGCTCTGGAAAATAAGGAAAAGGATGTGAATTATAGAATGGACTATTTAGATAAAAAGAAATCAGAAGTTGATAAATTGCACCAAAGCCATGTACAACAATTGGAAGTGATCTCAGGTTTGTCTGTTGATGAGGCTAAAAAGGAATTGGTTGTTTCATTGAAAGAAGAAGCTAAATCTGATGCCATGGCATTTGTTCAAAGCACCTTAGAAGAAGCGAAATTAACTGCCCAACAGGAAGCCAAGAAAATTATTCTGAATACAATTCAACGCACAGGTGTTGAACAAACTATTGATAACTGCGTTTCTGTTTTTAATTTGGAAAATGATGATGTAAAAGGACGAATTATTGGAAGGGAAGGAAGAAATATTAGAGCTTTGGAAGCTACCACAGGTGTAGAAATTATTGTGGATGATACACCTGAAGCGATTATTTTATCATGCTTTGATCCGGTAAGACGAGAAATAGCCAGATTATCTCTACATAAATTGGTAACTGATGGGAGAATTCATCCTGCAAGAATTGAAGAAGTTGTTGCCAAAACAAGCAAAGAAATTAATCAAGAAATTATTGAAGTTGGAAAACGAACAGTTATTGATTTGGGTATTCACGGATTGCATCCCGAGTTGATAAAAACGGTTGGTAGAATGAAGTATCGTTCTTCCTATGGGCAAAATTTATTACAGCATTCAAGAGAAGTAGCAAATTTATGTTCTACTATGGCTGCTGAACTGGGCTTGAATCCAAAGATTGCCAAACGAGCAGGATTGTTACATGATATTGGTAAGGTTCCGGATACAGATGCAGAGTTGCCTCATGCAATATTGGGTATGGAATGGGCTGAAAAATATGGTGAAAAGGATGATGTTTGTAATGCTATCGGTGCTCATCATGATGAAGTGGAAATGAAATCCTTGTTTGCACCTATTATTCAGGTTTGTGATGCCATATCAGGTGCAAGACCCGGTGCGAGAAGACAGGTTATGGATTCATATATTCAACGACTAAAGGATTTGGAAGATGTCGCCTTTGGATTTAGTGGAGTGCAAAAGGCATATGCCATACAGGCCGGTCGAGAACTTAGGGTGATTGTTGAAAGTGAAAAAGTTGACGATACAAAAGCCGCCGAATTATCTTTTAGCATAACTCAAAAAATTCAAAATGATATGACCTACCCTGGCCAGGTTCGTGTAACCGTAATCAGAGAAACCAGGGTTGTAAATATTGCCAAATAAAAACGAAACAATTTTTCATCAATAATTTACCTGGTTCATTTTTTCAATAAGATAAACTCCTTATATTTTGTTGTATAAACTTCATATTCATTTTTTAGAAATACAATTGATGAAATTTAAAAAGTTGCATTTATAAAGAATTATTTTTCGGATATTTGCAAAAAATCTAAATCAATTTTTTTATTCTATCATCAATGAAACCAAGTATACCCAAAGGGACTCGTGATTTTTCTTCGAAAGAAGTAGCCAAACGGAATTATATCATGGACATCATTAAATTGTCTTTTGAGAATTTTGGTTTTGAGCCTATTGAAACGCCAAGTTTTGAAAATTCCGAAACTTTGATGGGGAAATATGGAGAAGAAGGAGATCGATTAATTTTTAAAATTTTGAATTCTGGAGATTATTTATCAAAAGCCGATGATTCCTTTTTAACGAATAAAAATAGCTTTAAATTAACTTCACAAATTTCTGAAAAAGCCTTGCGATATGACTTAACCGTTCCATTTGCAAGATATGTAGTTCAACATCAAAATGAAATTACATTTCCATTTAAAAGGTATCAAATTCAAACAGTTTGGAGAGCTGACCGGCCGCAAAGAGGCCGTTTTAGAGAATTTTTACAATGCGATGCAGATATCATAGGTAGCAGAAGTCTGTTACAAGAAGTAGAGTTTGTTCAATTGTATGACGATGTATTCACCAATCTCAAGTTGAAGGGTACTACTATAAAGATTAATAATCGCAAAATATTATCGGGTATAGCAGAAATAATAGGTGAATCTGAGAAATTAATAGATTTTACTGTTGCTTTGGATAAATTAGATAAAATTGGAGCAGAAGGAGTTAAAACAGAAATGCTGTCTAAAGGGATATCTAGTGAAGCCATTGAAAAAGTTCAGCCTTTGTTCAACTTATCAGGAAACAATCAAGAAAAAATAGATCAGTTGAAAGGCCTGTTACAATCTTCCGACCAAGGAATGAGTGGGATTTCAGATTTGGAATTTGTGATTCAGAATATTCATGAAATTGGATTGGAAAGTGCTAGTTTAGAGATTGATGTAACCCTGGCAAGGGGCTTGAATTATTATACTGGAGCTATATTTGAAGTTATTGCACCACAAGGCGTGAGTATGGGTTCCATAGGTGGCGGTGGAAGATATGATGATTTAACCGGAGTTTTTGGATTGAATGATATGAGTGGGATTGGAATCTCATTTGGACTTGACAGAATTTATCTTGTGTTAGAAGAATTGAATTTATTTGTTGAAGTTGTTCAAGCAAAACCAAAAGTTTTATTCTTAAATTTTGTAGAGAATTCCAGGATGCCATACTTAACGGCACTTAAAAAATTAAGAGAAAATAATATTAAAAGTGAATTGTATCCTGATTTAGCAAAATCAAATAAACAACAAAAAAAACAGTGGAAATACATTAGCAATCGTAACATTGAATATGTAGTATCCAATGTGCTTAATGGCAACTTTACTTTGAAGAACATTAAATCGGGTGAACAGAAGGAATGTAATTTGGAGGAGTTGGTAAATTCACTTAAATAATTTGTAAATTTGCAAACTAATTAACAAGGACTATGTTTGAAGTAAAAAATGGAATGGGAAACGAAAGAACGGAAGAATTAGGTGAAAATCATGTTGGTACATCAGCCAAAACACCCTTACGTGATGATGCTTTTGCTATGAATGAATCTGAGAAAATTGATAGAATTCAAAAAAGTGTAAAGGACATATTAGACACTTTGGGAATGGATTTGACGGATGATAGTTTACAAGGAACTCCAAAGAGAGTTGCAAAGGCTTTTGTAAATGAGATTTTTTCAGGTTTAAACCCTAAAAATAAACCACATTTATCAACTTTTGATAATAATTATAAATACGGTGAAATGCTTGTTGAAAAAAACATTACGGTTTATTCAACCTGTGAACACCATTTACTTCCTATTATTGGCAGGGCTCATGTTGCTTATATTTCTAATGGCCAGGTAATAGGCCTTTCTAAGATGAATAGGATTGTTGATTATTATGCAAAACGCCCTCAGGTTCAGGAAAGATTGACCATGCAGGTGGTACAGGCGCTGCAAGAAGCATTAGGAACTCAAGATGTTGCCTGTGTAATTGATGCCAAGCATTTATGCGTTAACTCCAGAGGTGTTAGGGATATAGAAAGCAGTACTGTAACTTCGGAATTTGGAGGTAAATTCAAAGAAAAAGATGTAAAAAGAGAATTTTTGGATTATATAAAAATGGATACGGAATTTGAGTCTTTATAAATTCTGTAAAAATTCCATTGTATCCAGTCCATCGGCATAATCCCATAGTTGCGGTTTTTGAGTTTGTCCAAAGCCAATAGCATTTTCTATTGATTTGTTACTCACAATACATTGAATTAGTTCATGATCTTCCTTTAGTTTTTGAATAATAACTTGTTCATTATCAT
>JAUXGV010000205.1 GCA_030621915.1 Flavobacteriaceae bacterium | reverse complement strand
TCTATATCATTGCGATTTCTGATGATGTTATTTCTGAATTTTCGAAGCAATTAAAGTTTAATCATGGTTTGGTGGTTCACACATCGGGAAATTTACCTTTTGAAGCATTATTATGTAATTCCAACAGAGGAGTTTTATATCCTTTACAAACTTTCTCAAAAGAGCAAAACCTAAATTTTGAAAATATTCCGATAAGTATTGAAACAGAGAAAAAAAGTGATTATAATTTGTTGAAGGCCTTATCTAAAAGCATAAGTAATAAGGTATATAATATTGATTATCAAAAACGTAAATATATTCATATTGCTGCGGTGTTTGCTAATAATTTCTCCAATCATATGTATAAAATTGCCTATGATATTTGCGAAAAACAAAATATACCCTTTGAGGTTTTAAAGCCACTCATTGAGGAAACAGCGCGTAAAATAGTACAGTTAAATCCTGAAAAAGCCCAAACCGGTCCGGCCAAAAGAAACGATAGAAAAGTAATTGAGAATCATTTGGGGCTTTTAGATAATAATCAACAAGAAATTTATAAATTGGTCACCAAATCAATTGTTGACACTTATCACTAGAAATAAACTACCTCGGAGCTAGCTCACGAGGCCTTAAATAAAAAATATTTTTTATAGTTCCGAATCAAGCTTCGGGGTATAAGACTAAAAGATCCCGCTTAAAAAGCGGAATTAGCCTGCCTGCCGTCAGACAGGTTCAACTATCTATTTTGAAGACATTGCTTCGCAGCTTTTCAAAATTGAGTTTCACTAATAAAATTCTACTTTAAATGGAAAAAAGCTATAAAGAAATAATGCCACAGATCAATACATTTATTTTTGATGTGGATGGGGTTTTAACAGATGGCAATATAACAATTTTTCCTAATGGAGATCTTGTTAGACATATGAATACAAAGGATGGTTACGCTCTGAAAACGGCCGTTGATATGGGGTATAACGTCTGTATTATTTCAGGTGGCACCAATGAGGCCGTTAAATCACGCTTAAGAGGTTTGGGAATTACTGACATATATTTGGGAGCCCACAATAAAATAGAACAATTAGACGAATATTTGGATATCCATGAAATAGATTCTGAAAGAGTTTTATATATGGGTGATGATATTCCTGATTTTCCCGTTATGAAAAATGTTGGATTACCCACTTGCCCTAAAGATGCCGTACCGGAAATTCAAAATATTTCTAAATATATTTCTCAAAAAAAGGGAGGAAAAGGATGCGTAAGGGATGTAATTGAACAAGTGCTGAAAGTTCAGGATAAATGGAATTCTCAATTTGATGCAAAATATGACTAATTATGGGTATGGTGAATAGATCATTAAAAACTAGAACATTTAGATGGTTTGTAGGTACTTTTCAAAAAGTTAAAATTCCGGGCTTAGAAGGAATGTCATTGTATCATCTATTAAGACTTTATACTAATGGAATTATTAAGGGAGCCTTAACTTCAAGAGCTGGAAGTATTGCTTTTAGTTTTTTTATCGCCTTATTTCCTTTTGCACTATTTGCTTTAACTCTAATACCCTTTGTTCCAATAGATGGGTTTCAGGAGGATTTTATTGATTTTATTTTTAAAATAATGCCTTCTCAGGATGCTGCAGATGCGGTTTCAGGGGTTCTGGAAGACATCGCCAATAATAAATATGGTGGCTTACTTTCATTCGGATTCTTACTGTCCATTTTCCTGATGACCAATGGAGTGAACGCAATTTTAAGCGGTTTTGAAGACACCCATCACGAAATTGAAAATAGAAATATTTTTAGACAATATTTGGTCTCACTTGGCATATCACTTGTCTTAGCTTTTTTATTATTTGTAACTGTAGGAGTTATAGTACTTCTGGAATTCCTGATTAATTCATTAAACAATGATGGCATTGTAGGTGATGCCGCATTCTGGATTGGAATTATTCAAATTATCATATTGGTTATTATGATTTTGGTGACCATATCCATACTTTATTATTACGGTACCAAGGAAGGTAATAAAATTTCATTCTTTTCTCCGGGAACAGTTTTTACGGCTATTTTATTTGTGATTAATTTTAATATTTTTAAAATTTACTTATTAAAATTTGCACAGTACAATCAATTATACGGCTCAATAGGTACTGTATTAGTAATCATGCTCTTTATTTGGTTAAATTCTATTATTTTACTTTTGGGATTTGAATTAAATGCCAGTTTGATTCAGCTCAAGCATAAAAATTCATCGAAAGAATGATTAAATTCTTCCGATGAATAATTTTAATTTTACTGAAAAGAAATATCTCCAGGAACAATTCCTGTTTCAATAGTTTTTAATAAAGTACCAGAACCTAGATTAAAAACTTTCAATTCTCCTTCACTAACGTAGTCCTTCGCATTCAATGTATATAAATCGCCATTAAATGCCTTTATATTATAGTAGAATCCGTCAAGTCCGCTAATATTTTCATTTGGTAACTCAGATGCCTTAGAATCCATGCCAAATATTTTGCCATTTAAACTATAATATAACATACCAGATTCACCACTAAAATTATCCGGATGATCCGTCGTTTCAAATTCGAAATTAGATACTTGAAAATTATTTGCATTAACCTTGTTCAAACTGCCTCCAGTTTCAATTCCCGCCCAGCTTGGAGTTCCTCCACATAATATCCAAACATTTCCAAAACCATCTTTTTCAATTCCATTGGGCACATCACCTACTGTAATTGAACTGGCAATTGAATTACTATTCGTATTGATAACAATAACTTGATTATTTATACCCCATCCACCTTGTAAATTAACAAATAAATTATCGTTTTCAATTTGCATATTTTCTGGCCCTTCACCTACAGCAATTGTGTTTATAACCGTATTGGTATTCAAATCAATTATGGCAATAAAATCGTCAACTGAACTCAATGGATCTCCCCAATTACTTACATAAGCCGTATTTCCATTGGCTATTATATAACGTGGATTATTCACATCTTCACCTTCAATTGTTGTAATTTTTTCCATAGTGTATCTATTAGCTACAATAATTTTGTTAGAGTTATTAACTATAATATAGGCATTGTCACCTTCTAATATGATTGAATTAACAATATTTCCTAAATCTTCTCCATTTATTGTTTTATAGATATTTTGTGCTATTGTTCCATCACCCCCAACAAAAGTAATTGTCCCACTTCCATTTTGGAAAGGCCCTTCATTACTGATAAAATAACCATTTTCAAAGTCTCCTTTAGGAATGGTGGGTTCATCATTTTCTGAACAGGAATTCAGAACAGCCAACAAGCATAAAAAGGCTATTAATTTTAAAGTTTTCATTTTAATTTTAAATTTTTAGATTGATATTAAGTATGAAATTTCTATTTGGCATAGGCCGATAAGCAACCGATTGATAATTTTCATCAAACAGGTTATTAATTTTAAAAGCTATATTTAGTTTATTTTTTAATAAGCTTCTATTTATATTAATATTTGATAATAAATAGGAATCTATGGATTGTGTGTTTGAAGTAGTGATAAAAACCTTACCGGTATATTGTAAATAATAATTTAAATTCCATTTTTTATAATGATAATTGAATATGGCATTCGCTTTATGAAAGGGCACATATATCAATTGTTTATTAGTAGTCCCATCTTCGGCAATTGTATAGTCGTATTGTACATTCAATCCAATTCCATGCTTATTAATTTGCTTACTTGCAGAAGCGGAAAGTTCAAAACCAAAATTGGAAACATCCTGTATATTTTGAGGCGACCAGATAGTACCCGAAATTGGTTGCCACTGAATCAAGTCTTTACTTTTGATATAGAAAGAAGTAATATTAAATTGAAAAAAATTATATGCATATCCAGCTCCCATTTCCATAGACTTGCTTTTCTCAGATTTCAAATCCGGATTCCCGCCAGGCACCCAATACAAATCGTTAAAGGTAGGATTTCGGTAATTGGTTGAAAAAGCCCCCTTAAAAACTAATCGCTTTGTTACTTGTAATTTTGCATCAAACGCACAAATAAACGGAATTTCAAAATTGGAAGAATAGCCCTTTCTGAGACTTATATTATAGGTTAACTTAGAAATTGGCTCATGATGAAACAAGCCAAAAACATTTAAAATATTTTGATTTTCTTCAGAAAAATTAGTTCCTCTTCCTTTTTGATGTTCATATTCCACTCCGGCATTTAAAAACATCTTATTATTTAAAAAATAGCTAAAATCATATTTTGAAATAAAATTATCACTTTTACCCGTTGAGAAATTTGATAATTCGTGATCGAAGAAAAAAGTGAATTTTTCTGACAAATAAGCCTGTTTTAAAGAAGAAGTAAATCTATTTCCCAAGTATTTCCAATCGAATAAGATTCTATAATCTGTATTGAGTAAATTTGAATCACTTTCTGCAGTTAAGGTTCTGGAGTTGTTTCTGTCATTGTCAAGATATGATACATAAAAATTTATGCTATTTTTTAAATCTATTCGATATCCGAATACCCCATTAATATTATATTTTTGAAATTCCCCGTTTTCATTTTTTAAATCAGTATCAAAATAAGGATAATCATTGTCTGATTTGATCCCACCAAGAGAGATCTTTGCAAACAATTGGTTTGAGCTTAACATGCCCACTAATTGCCCATTAAAAGTATTATAACTTCCAAAGCCAATATGAATATCAGCTTCTTTCTTTTTTTGAAAAATAATCTTATCCTGCAAATTAATGGCTCCTCCAATAGCTCCACTTCCCAATAATACACTACCTCCACGCCTTCTTATTTCAACAGCATCAAAGCTATTACCAGAAAGGCTATTAAAATCCGATTG
>JAUXGV010000231.1 GCA_030621915.1 Flavobacteriaceae bacterium | reverse complement strand
TTCATGTTTAAGAAAACAATTACATATTATTAACCTGACGGCTAAATACCTAAACAAATGTTATATTTAAGTTAAAAACAAATAGACCAAAATCACTTTTACTTTTTTTAAAAAGTATTATTTCAATCAAAACAATACTTGAAACACTTACATAACAATCTTATTATTAACTAAATAAATTTATAAAACAGAAGTTTAGCTAAGGCAATAAACCCAATAAATCACGTTACTATTTATAAGGCATGCGTAAGTTTTAATTTTTTAAATTGAATTATTTTAGTTATTTTTCAGAAATTATTTAACAAAATAACAACATTGCTTGAAAAATGAGTAAATATTTAAAATATTTTCTAATCTTCATTGTCATACTTTTTAGTAATTTCATTGTGTCTACATCTTTGTCAGATTCCCCATCTAAAGAGGAAAAAATTGATGTGCCAATTGCCATTGAAACTAAAGAGGAAATAGCTCCTTTGACGGTATATCCTTCAACACTGACAAAAAAAGTTTCCAAAAAACTGGATTCAATATTTACCAGATTCAACAAAAGAAATGGCTTTCATGGAAGTATTCTTGTGGCTAAAAATGGAAAATTAGTTTTTTCAAATGAATATGGTTATGCCGATTTTAAAAATAAGATTGAATTGGATGGAAATTCTTCCTTCCAATTGGCTTCCGTAAGTAAGCAATTTACAGCTGCAGCCATCATGATTCTATATGAAAGAAATCAATTGAATTTGGACGATTTGGTAACAAAATATTTTCCTGATTTTCCCTATGAAGAAATTACAATTAAACATTTATTAAATCACACTTCGGGATTACCCAAATATTTTTGGTTGGCTGAACATAAATGGGATCAGGAAAAAGCACCTTCCAATTCTGAAATGATGGATATGCTATCTGAATATAAGTTGCAAAGATTTTTTAAACCTGGAAGAAATTTTGATTATTCAAATACGGGTTATTTTGTATTGGCATCTGTTGTTGAAAAAGTTTCCAATATGGATTATGGATCTTTTCTAAATGAAAATATTTTTGAACCATTGCAAATGGATCATTCATTTGTATACAGGTATCAAATAGATTCCGTAGGTGAAGACCAACTCGCCGGATATAGATTGTATAGAAGAAGATATCATGCAGCCATAGGTGGTACCGTAAACGATGCCGTTGTTGGTGATAAAAACGTTTATTCAACAGCTGAAGATCTTTTTAAATGGATCAATGGGTTGAATGATGGAAAAATTATTTCTAAAAATTCATTAGAAATGATGTATACCAAAGGTGAAACAAAATATGGAAGAAAAGTTCCTTATGGTTTTGGTTTTAGAATAGATGATAGGAATTCTGAAAAAATAGTTTATCATCGGGGTACATGGAATGGTTTTAGCACGTCTCTTATGCAATATACTGATTCGGACTTGGTGATTATCACTTTAGAACATTCCAAATACAATTCAATGAAATATTTAAATCAAAAGGTAAGGACAATAGTTGAGGAAAATTTTCAGGAGGTCATCTTATAATTAATTTCTAAAATTCAATATCTACTTCAATTTGATGTTTTATCAAATCGTCAAAAACTTCTCTTTCCCTGATTAAGTAATCTTTATTTTTATAGACCAAAACTTCGGCAGGTCGGTATCTGGAATTATAGTTTGAGGCCATACTAAAACAATAAGCCCCAGCATTTCTAAAACACAATACATCTCCCTGACTAATTTCTGGAATGGGCCTGTTTTCGGCAAAAGTGTCATTTTCACAAATATATCCAACTACAGTATATTTCTTTTCTTCACCCTTTGGATTTGAAATATTTTCTATATGATGATAAGCACCATAATACATGGGGCGAATCAAATGGTTTAAACCTGAATCAATACCCGCGAAAATGGTTTTTGAATTGGGCTTTACAACATTTACTTTGGCTAAAAAATAGCCACATTCACTTACTAAAAATTTACCGGGTTCGAAGGCCATAGAAATATCTTTGCCATATGCTTCACAAAACTTGTCAAATCGGCGAGTCATGATATTTCCAAAATCTTGCATATTGGTTGAGGGATCTCCCTCTTTATAGGCCACTTTAAAACCACCACCAAAATCAATAAAATCCAAGTCCTCAAATTCTTTGGCAATTGTGAATAGAACCTCTGACCCTCTTAAGAACACATCAATATCTAAAATGTCTGATCCTGTATGTTTATGAATCCCGTCAATTCTGGTACCGGTTTTACCAATTATTTTTTTTACTTCAGGGATATGATCTTTTGAAATTCCAAACTTAGAAGCCACATGCCCAACAGATATTTTTTTATTACCCCCTGCCATGATATGTGGATTGATACGAATACTCACAGGAATTTTGGGGTATTTTTCACCAAATTCTTGTAATATTGATAAACTATCTAAGGTAATTCGTGCCCCATATGCCACAGCTTTGTCCAATTCGCCAATAGACACACCACTGGGTGTAAAAGACAATCTATGAGGTTCAAATCCAGCCTTTAAGCCCAATTTCACTTCTTGAATGGATACACAATCCAAATTTCCGCCTAGAGAATTAATCAGTTTTAATACACTTATATTTGACAATGCCTTGGTTGCATAATTTATTTTAAGCTTTTTAGAAGCTTGAAAGGCATTTTCCATGCTTCTGTATTGCGATATAATTTTTTCGGCATCATATACATATAACGGGCTACCATATTTATTGGCAAGTGCAAACAAGTATTCTCGATTCATGAATCAGTATTTTAAGTGGGCAAATGTAATCAACTGGATTATCTATCAAAATTTTTTTATAAATAATAACAAAATTTTTTTTTTAGTGAAATTTTAGTGAGACCTTAAATTTAGATGACTTGCTAAGTCAATTGAATTTATTTAAACAAATAAATCCCATCATAGTGGAATCTAAATCATCCCATTTTAACAGAAATTCAATAAACTCAGCCTAGATCAAATTTCAACTAATCACGTATTTGGTGAGATCTTGATTGCTTTAATTATTGGAATAGATGTCAAAAGTTAACATGATCTAATATCATAATACTTATGATGTTAAATACTTTTTAAATGAAGGGAATAAAAATATTTTTTATCTTTATAAAAATAAATGAAGGGCTATTATTTATAAAAATGAATCAATTGAAATACAAAAGAAATTCTCTTGCAAAAATCAGATGCCATTTTGCCTTAATATTTGAATCAAAAGTCAGTAATAGCGATGCTTTAGAGAAGTAACGCATATAAGAATATATAAACTAATTAACTATACACACTAGTTGTAAAACATTAAAAAAACATTCTGCTAATGAGATTAATTATTTTCTTGATTGCTTTTTTATTATCATTTCCGATGTATAGCCAAAACGATAAGGTTGTAAATTGGATTAATGAAAATGCAATTAAAATTGAAGATGCTAATCCTGACACAAAACTTTCAATCTTCAATGACAGCATTCCAAAAAGATTTGCAGATGCGAAAATTTTTGGATTTGGAGAAACTACCCATCACGGGAAAGAATTTTTCGATATCAAGGCTAAATTCTTTAAATATTTAGTAGAAACACAAGATGTCAAAGTTTTTATAATCGAGGATTCTTATACTTCAGAATCTGGAATCAACGAATGGATTAGTGGCGGGAAAGGAAACGTGGAAACTATTGCTAAAAATTTCAGCATCTACCCTTGGTATTGTAAAGAAGTGGTTAATCTTTTACTATGGATGAGAAATTATAATATTACGAAAACCAAAGACAAAAAAATCCGCTTTTATGGAATGGACATTCAAAATGTGCAAAACATTAATAACGAAATACGAGATTTAGTTAA
>JAUXGV010000211.1 GCA_030621915.1 Flavobacteriaceae bacterium | reverse complement strand
CTACTATATTGGAATTCTCCAATTTCACAGATTCAGAAATCATGTTTATTCCTTCCTCTACTGCCAATTGCAAAATTCTTCCATTGGTTTCTACCGTAATGTCCTTATTTCCACAATCCATCCATTCGTCCACCTGACCAGGAACAAATTTAGCTCCTTTTTGCTTCATGTTTTCCAAAGCATTTGTTAGCTGAAATTCTCCTTTTTCCTTAATATTATTATCCAACAAATACTGTATTTCATCTCGTAAGATTTCTGCTCGGCTAAAATAATATATACCTATAATTGCCAGGTCAGAGATAAATTCAGCTGGCTTTTCGACAAAATCGGTAATGATCCCATCTTTTAGTTTAATTACTCCATAGGCACTTGGTTCCTCCACTTTCTTAACCCAAATTGCACCATCTGTATTTCCATCCAGAGTAAAATCAGCCTTAAACAGCGTGTCGGCAAATGCCACTACACAAGGTCCTGATAATGTTTCCTTGGCACACTGAATTGCATGGGCGGTTCCCAAAGCAACATCTTGAACAAAAACTTTACCTACAGCGTTTAAACTTGTAGCTATTTTCATCAATTTTTCTTCAGTGTCTTTTGGGAATGTCGGACCAATAACAAAAGCAATTTCATCAACTTTCTGATCAACAACTTTTACTATGTCTTCTACCAAGCGTTGTACAATTGGTTTTCCTGCTAATAAGGTCAATGGTTTTGGGATTGTTAGTGTATGAGGTCTTAGACGAGATCCAATACCTGCCATGGGGACAATTATTTTCATTTTTTATTAAATTATTTTATCACTAATTGAAATGTGAAATTCTCATTTCGTAATATTTATTACACAAAAAGTTCATTTTTTAAACGAGCAAATATACATAAAATTGCAGGAGACCTATGGGCTGTAGTTGTACACAAATGCACCGTCCTCTGAAGTATTATAAAATTGCACTGATTTTTCCTTACATGATTTTCCCCACTTCAAGGCAAAACTAAGATAATTCGATCCATCTGCGATCACCATTTTTGGATTTAAAATTTCAATCATTCTATCCATATTGATCCTTGGTGAGCCAATCAATATTACTATATCCGGATTAAAATAATAACAACTATAAGTTCCAGAGCTGTCAATGATCATGACATTCTTAGCATCTACTTTCAAACCATTTTTTATTCTTGACCCTCTTCTGATCTTTAGGTTTGGCAATGAGTTTTTGAAGGAAAAAAGAGGAGAATATGGGTTCTTGTGTGTGCTCTTTTCGTTCTCGTATACCACTAATATATTTCCCAATCTATTCCCTAAAATGGTATTTTTTGATTGATGAAAAACTATAAATTGATTCGAGTTTTGGACTTTGATTTTTTCAAATATCAAATTCATTTGAAGGAACAAAATTGAAATTAAAAAAAAGTTGAAATTTCTTATTGATTTGGTTTTTAATAGAGTAACAATACAAATCATCAAAATATAGCTGGAAATTAATATTAAGATCGAAAATGAAATATTCTTGAGTATCAACTCTTCCTGATAGGAAATTAAAGCAACAAAATCATTCATTGCTGTCAATATCCATTCATAAAGGTCAGCGATAAATTGATGCAAAAGATGAGTCAAGGCCAGAATTATAATTAAAAACCCTAAACCAAGTATTATTCCTAAAAAGGGAATTATCACCAGGCTTGACACAAAAAACAAAATCGGAAACTGATGAAAATAAAATAAGGTCAACGGTAATATGCCCAACTGTGCTGCGAATGTAACCGTTAACAAATTCCAGAAGTATCTCAATGGTTTTGGTTTCGGTTTCCAAATACCACTAAAAATTGGCTGCAACCAAACTATAGAAAATACTGCAAGGAAACTCAATTGAAATCCAACATCAAATAAATAGAAAGGGTTTAACAAGAGCAAAAAAAACAAAGATATTATCAAACTGTTCCTTACTTCTGATGGTCTGTTTGAAATCATTCCAACTGCAATTGCGGTGAACATTGTGACAGATCGAATTATGGATGCCGATAATCCGGCGACAAAAGCATAACTCCACAAGCAGACAATGATAACTATTAGTTTTATCAATTTCCCATTTTTCAATTTTTCAAGATGCTGAAACAAAAAATTTAAAATAATTAAAATAATTCCAATATGTAAACCCGAAACAGCCAGTATATGAATTGCTCCAGCATCCCTATACTGTTTAAATTGCTCTTTAGAAATGCCCCTTCGTTGCCCTAATAGCAGTGCATTCAATATGGAAAGCTCATTACTAGAAAAATTGTAGTTTACCAATTCTCTATTGATCCTCGTCCTTAAAGAGTAAGCAATCCCTTTCAAAGATACTTCCCCGGAACCTAAGGCTATAAAATCTCCTTTTTCGAGGCTTAGTTGGTGATATATATTTTGATGTATTAGATATTGCTTATAATCAAACTCGTATGGATTCTTAGTGCCTTGAATTTCCTTAAATTGATTTGAGGTATATAATAATTCGTCAATATTTAAAACTATATCAAAACTATCTCTCTTAATACTTAATATTACATCACCCAAGACATTTTGACCATTCAATTCGATTACGTTTGCCTCATATTTGTTATATGCTCCATTGGGTTTTAATAATTTCCTGATTTTTAGAACAGCTCTATTTTCTGAATTAATAAAATTTATATAATGCCGCTTTTGATGACGTGGTAATTTGCTCATCATACGTATGACTCCAACATTTATAAATAGAAATGCTGTAATTATCGCAAATAACAGAGGAGGATCATAAGATAATTCAGCTCTAAATTTGAGATAAATTAATAACAGCAAAGAGGCGATAATGACGGCAAGAAGCAAATTCATTGAAAAATCAATCGTATGACCTACTAATATTCCTAATATTAAGAATATAGAAAAGTGAATTGGCAAATAATTAAAGTTCAACAATGGATTAATAGCTATTACGAATAGTTTTTAATGTTATATTTTCGCAGGAGTAAACATCTATCAACTATTGAATATCAGATCCTCTTTTTCGTTTAAAAGCATAAATCGATTGGCTGTCCCAGCTATAATAGCCGGTATAGCGGAACCGCTTTTGTCAATTACAGATACGGCAATTGTTGGAAATCTAAAAATAAATCCTACGGAAGCACTGGCAGCTGTTGGCATAGCGGGTTCTTTTATTACGGCAATAGTTTGGATCTTAGCGCAAACACGTTCCGCTATTTCGGCAATTATAGCACAGTACCTGGGAGCAAACAAAATAGAGGAGATATTAAAATTGCCATCTCAGATCATATTAATAAATGTTGTATTGAGCATTGTTATTTACGCTGTTACAATTTATTTTATTGTTGATATATTCACATTGTATAATGCGAAGGGTCTGGTTTTAGACAATGCCGTTTCATACTATAACATAAGAGCACTAGGCTTACCATTGACACTTTTTGTCTTTGCTGTCTTCGGAGTTTTCAGAGGGATGCAAAACACCTTTTGGCCAATGTTAATCAGTATTATAGGAGCTGCTTTAAACGTTGGTCTGGATTTTATTCTCATCTTTGGAATCGAAGGGTTTATACCGGCAATGAAAATAGAAGGAGCGGCGTGGGCCAGTGTAATATCACAGGCTGTGATGGCCATTCTAGCCCTGTTCCTCATGCTAAAGAAGACGCCATTTTCTTTAAACTTTTCTTTACCATTCCATGGTGAGATTAAGCGATTATTAGCCTTAAGCTTTAATTTGATAATTAGAACTACAGCCTTAAATATTGCTCTATATCTTTCAAATTCTTATGCCACAAAATACGGTACAAACTTTATTGCAGCCCAGACTATAGCATTTCAAATATGGTTGTTCTTTGCCTTTTTTATAGATGGTTATTCCAGTGTTGGCAATATTATGTCTGGTAAACTGTTGGGAGAAAAAGATTATAAAAAAATAAGGAATCTAAGCGTTGTACTAACTAGATATACCATAATAATTTCAATCATTTTAGGTGTGATATGCTTTGCTTTTTATATCCCCATAGGAAAATTGTTTTCACGCGAGAATGAAGTTTTACAGCTATTCTATGGCATTTTCTGGATTGTAATTCTTATGCAACCCATAAATTCTGTTGCTTTTGTTTTTGATGGAATTTTTAAGGGATTGGCAGAAGCCATAATATTGAGAAATACTTTATTGGTTGCAACCTTTTTGGGCTTCGTGCCTGCCTTGCTCATCGGTGACTATTTTGATCTAAAGCTTTACGCAATTTGGATCGCTTTTACTGTCTGGATGATCTTTCGAAGTGGTATTCTAGTTATAATTTTTAGACGAAAATTTCGTGTCTCTATGTAATTTAATTCTACTTTATCAATTTTATTTATTCAACGTCTTATCAGAAAAAATCAGTTCCAAAACATGATAAATGTTAGCAATTAAGTTTCATTTTACCTGTAATTTTGAATAAAATTAAAACCTAAAATCATGAAAATATTTATAACAACCGCTTTGATTATTTTTGCGTTGATAACACCAAATAATCTCAACGCTCAGGAACTAAGCCCATATGTTGAAGTTGGAACATCTGAGAGTACGATTGCTCAAGAATCAGAAAGAGTAAACCAAGCTTTACAAAACATTGGGTTCGAAATAGTTGGTTCTTATAATCCGGAAGACAATCCGAATTTTACGGTAATTGCTTTTTCCAGAAGCGATCTGCAAGGTACCGTTTTGAAAGTTAAGGATA
>JAUXGV010000203.1 GCA_030621915.1 Flavobacteriaceae bacterium | reverse complement strand
AAAAAAATTAATGCGATAATACTAATAATAATTTTACTAGTAATGTTTTTTTGCCGATGTGAAGTTTCGGATGTAAGCGCCTCTGTTTTAACAAGTCCTTGTGGGCTAAATTCGAAAATCCATGTAAGAATTATTGCAATTGGAAATCCTATCATAAGTACAATTATGATCATTTTTATGATCCAAGTAGGTGCCTCAAAACTGTCAAGTACCAAACCCGAAATTTGCGCTATCAGCCATGCTGCCAAGCCATAGGCAAGGAGCACTTTGTAGACATTTCGCCGTTTTAATTCGGATATAAATTTTTTAAGTTTCATCTTTCAAACGAAAATACGCATATATTAACGAGGATAAATCGTTACAAATCAATCAACTAAATTTACAAAAAATTAATCAATTCTTTAGGGTCTTTTAGAATAAGATTGACTGTTTTATTTTGACCAAAACTCCTGAAGTATATATTACGAATTCGGTAGATTCATTTTATCCAGAATTGCCTTAAATTTAGGTTCTTCCCTTACAAAATCATAAAGATGTACAACAGTTATATATGGTAAATCAGCATCTCTTTGTTTGTATCCCTTTTCTAACCATTCTAATGTTTTTTCTTTTTGTTTAGCTTTGGCGTAATATTTTGAAATTAAACTGCACGGGATAAAAGTATTTTCAGATCGTTTTGCTAAGAGATCCCCTGCATTTTTAAATGCCTTTAAATATCCACCTTCTTGATACCCAGATTCCAGTGTATTTTTTAGTTCCATGTCTTTTTTTACATTTTCGGCAAAGGAAATTTCTTCTTGAATTGCCAAACTGAATTGATCACTTAAATAATAACTTTCTCGTAATGCATTTCTCGCCAGAGGATGATGGAGATCATTCTTGAGTACGTAGTCTATTACTTTCTCGTATGCTCTGAGTTTGTTTAAATCGGTTAAATAAAGACCCTGTACCAAACTATTATACGGATCAAGTGTTAAGGCAATTTGTGTATGATTTTCCGCTTCTTTAAATCGTTTAAATATCATCAAAAAATTGCCGTAGAAAGCATGCGCTGTGGCATCGCTTGGGTTGTTCTTTAGTTTTGTTTTGAAATCTTTTTCTCTCTTTTTCCAATCCCATTCCATCCAGCTCAATGTTTCATTCAATCCATTGGGATCATTCCCTAGTATTTTGTGCGCCTTTTCAAGAATATTTTTTGCTTCTGAATATGCTTCATTATGAGAAGCTAGGCCCATCTGTTTTCTTCCACCCCAAACGTCGATAATACCTAGATACGGCGATAAAAAATTAGAATCTCTTTTGATAGCTAATTGATAATATTTAAGTGATTTTTGAAGACTGCTTGGCGTAAGTTGATCCCAGTAAATTTTACCAGTATTATAGGCTTTATAGGCTTCAGGAATAACCAAATCAGCATTTGATAAAACTATTTTTTCTTCGGGAGTTAAAGCCAAATTTATTTCCCGAGCCAATGATTGCGTGACATCGTTAAACAAGGCGTAAATTTCACTAAGGGGTCTTTCGAATCTACCTGACCAAATGTTTCGTTCAACCGGATAAATGCCAATTAATTGTACATTAATACGAACAATTTTGTCAAATTTTAAAATTGAAGCTTCAACAATGGCATCCACTCCTAGTTCAGAAGCAATTTCTAAACTACTTTTCTCTGTTTCCTTATATCGCATAGTCGAAGGTCTTGGAGTTACCCTTAGAGAAGCAATTTTCGAAATCGTTGTAATCAAATCATCTTGCAATCCTTCAGCGATCATTTCCTGGTCATGGTCTCTAGTGAAATTATCAAAAGGAAGAATGGCTATTGATTCAATGGGCTTCTGATTGTCATTTGCCAATTTCGTCCATGACCACCAGCCAGCAAAAATTAATACAGTCACTAAAGTAATAATGCTAAAAGCCAATTTAAAAGTTATTCTTTTTTTATCGTTGGATAACTCTGTTTTTAATGCTTTGGTTTTAACAATACCTTCAGGGCCAAGATCAAAAATCCAGGAAAGAATCATGACAATGGGTAAACCTACCAATAGAAGAATAATCAAGATCTTCATAATCCAAGCGGGTGCTTCAAAGCTACTTAATATTAACCCGCCAATTTGTGCAATGAGCCAGGAGACAATACCATAGCCAATTACAACTCTATAGACTTTACGTCTTTCTAGTTCGGAAAAAAAATTATTAAAATTCAATTTTCTGTTAATTAAAATGGAGAAAAGGGTATTTTAAAATACCGTAATCTATTTGTATTCAATCAACTAAAGTTACAAAAATTTATTTAATTCGGTAGGGCCTTCCAGAATAAGTTTGATTGTTTTATTTTGGCCGGTTGATTCATCAAATTGATCATGCCATTTGATCAATGAAATTTTTAAATTGACAATTTCAATACCTATAATCGATTGTGGATGCACGCAGCTACCGTCATTAAAAAGAGGGATATCACCCGGATCAGGAAAACGAGGCCTATGTGTATGACCACAAATAACCATTTGGTTTTGATTATTCATAATCCATTGATTCATTTTTTTCTCAACCTTAATGAGGTTTTTATAATTCTTTGCCGGACTCGTAGGGTCTTTAATTTCAAACCATTTTTGCATGTATTTCCAAAAATATCTTACAAAAAAACGATTGAATTTCCAGTGAATATAATTCATATAATCTGCTTGGTGACCGTGAATTGCAAAAATATTTTCATCGGTATTTTCTATTGCTAAAAGCAAACTTTCATGATATTCCAAATCAAAATAAGTTTGCTTAGCGATTATGTTTTTGGGCGTAAATATGGAGCGCATCATTTTTTCAACCAATATTGGATTTCTAAATTCCATATCATGATTGCCCCATAAGAGGTATAATCTATTTTTCTGATGAAATTGATCCAATAGATTAAAAGTAGTTTCATGTGCCTTGTAAATGGGCTCAAAAGATTTGTTTTCCCAAAGTTCTATTCCATCGCCCAATTCAATATAGGTAAAATCTCTATTAAAATAGTCCAGCAAAGCAACATTGTAAATTTTTAAATTATGCGCAAAATCATCTGCATAACTATTGTCTCCTTTATGAAGATCGCTAAAAAATATGATTTTAGAATCTTTGTTGATCGTAACTTTTTTAGCATTTAATAATGCCCTGTTTAATATTTTTTGAGTTGTGTTCAAACTATTGAATATAAGGTTGTCTAATTTAATTAAATTTTATGGCAGGACAATTAAATTGACATAACTTTGCAAGATGTTAGAAAATAAAAATTCATCAAGTACTTCACTGTCTGATATAGGAGAGTTTAAGTTAATAGAACATCTTACTCAAGAGGTTAAAATACACCATAAAAACACTGTCAAAGGTGTTGGTGATGATTGTGCCGTTATTGACAAAAATAAATTACAAACTCTTGTAACAACAGATTTATTAGTTGAAGGAGTGCATTTTGATTTGAGTTATATGCCTTTAAAGCATTTAGGATACAAAGCTGTAATGGTTAATTTATCAGATGTTTATGCCATGAATGGAACTGCAAGACAAATTACAGTATCTATTGCAGTTTCCAATCGTTTTACATTGGAGGCTTTGGAAGAATTGTACGCCGGAATTCATTTGGCATGCAAAAATTATCAGGTAGATTTGGTTGGGGGAGATACAACTTCTTCAATTAAAGGAATGCTCATAAGTATTACTGCAATTGGTGAAGCCGATAAGAAAGATGTTGTATATAGAAGTGGTGCAAAGCCACAAGATTTATTAATTGTTACAGGAGATTTGGGTGCAGCATATTTAGGCCTACAGGTTTTAGAACGTGAAAAACAGGTTTTTCAGGTTAATCCTCATTCTCAACCTATTTTGGATGATTATAATTATTTGGTGGAACGCCAATTGAAACCAGAGGTTCGTAAAGATGTTGTGGAATTATTAAAAGAGCTGGAGGTAAAACCTACTTCTATGATTGATATTTCCGATGGATTATCATCTGAAATATTACATTTATGCAAGCAATCTAAAGTTGGATGTAATTTGTATGAAGATAAAATTCCTTTGGACCAACAGGTAATTTCAACTTGTGAAGAATTTAATATGGATAGTACCACAGTTGCATTGAGTGGGGGGGAAGATTATGAATTGCTTTTTACCATCTCATTAGAAGATTATAATAAAGTAAAAGGCAATCCAAACTTTACAGTTATTGGGCATATGACCGAAGAAGCTGAAGGAAGGAGTTTAATTACCAGAGCCAATCAAAAAATTGAATTGATTGCTCAAGGATGGAATGCGATAAGCTAATATTTTTAGGGAACTAAGGTTCTTGAAAATTGGGATTGTTTAAAAAACTATCATCAGATAAGGACAGTAGAAAAGCTTTTAGATCAGCCTTGTCCGCTGAGGATAAATTTACACCACCTGATTTCACTTTCTTCATTAAGGGATCTATTGTTGGTGAATCTTTTAGCCCTTGGCTATAATGATTGATGACTTCTTCAAGTGTTTCAAATCGACCATCATGCATATATGGAGATGTAAATTTTAAATTTCGCAAGGAGGGAGATTTAAATTTACCATGATCTGATGCATTTCCAGTAACTTCTGCCAATCCCTCATCGGAAGGGTTAGAATCCAATCCATTATTGTGGAATATATTATCTGTCCAAAGAGGATTTTTATCACTTCCATGACAATGGAAGCAATCGCCTTTTGTTTCATCCATAAAAACATTGAACCCATTTAATTCAGCTTCTGTCAGTGATATTTCACCTAATAGGTGCTTGTCGAATCTTGATTTGGCTGATATCAAGGTGCGCTCAAATTGAGACAATGCCTTCGAGACTAATACGGAATCTATAGTTCTTGTTCCAAAAGCCTTAAAAAATAATTCGGAATATTGGTTATGATTTTGTAA
>JAUXGV010000103.1 GCA_030621915.1 Flavobacteriaceae bacterium | reverse complement strand
GAAACTAGTTCAGAATGACGCGCTTTATGTATTTATGATTCTTTACGGACATACAAAAAATTAATTCTCAAAATTAAATTAGTTTTATGAAAGGTGTTTTAATTATTAGAAAAGGCCATTGTAAAACATCCTTTTCTATCAAATTTATAATTAAAAAACTACTCTATTTCTTACTTTTTTTACCACCCTTACTTTTTTCTCAGGTTACAACTTCACCAGCAGTTCCAACTGTTAATGATGAAATAACAATTACGTTAACAACTACTGGAACTGATTTGGCCGGATATACAGGGGATATCTATGCGCATACCGGGCTAACTGTAGATGGAGATCAATGGCAAAATGTTATAGGTACTTGGGGCAATAATTTGACCCAGCCTAAACTGACAAAAATAACTAGTAATACCTTTGAATTAATAATCACTCCTGATATATTTACTTATTATAGTGTTAATACAAACAAATCAATTACCGAAATTAGTTTTGTATTCCGATCTTCAGATGGATCGAAGCAGACCAGTCCGGATATATTTATTGATATTTTTGAAGCTGGTTTAAATGTTGTTTTAACGAATCCATCTACCAATGATGAAGTTTTTAATTTAAACGAACATATTACTCTTTCAGCAGAATCATCTTTGAGTGCTGATCTGGAGTTATTTGTAAATAATATTTCTCAAAAATCAATTTTTGAAACTATTACAATTTCTTCTTCCTACACTTTTACATCAACGGGCACCCATACTATTAAAGTTAATGCAGATAAAAATGCTGAATCGGTAAGTGATGAAAAATCAATTTATGTAAAAACTAGTACGCTAAATTTACCATTGCCAAATGGCGTAAAAAATGGGATTAATAAGAATGGGGATGGGACAGTAACCTTTGTTCTTACGGCACCCAACAAATCAGATGTATTTATACTGGGAGATTTCAATGATTTTCATTTAAATGAAAATCATCAGATGAATAAAGATGGTGATCAATTTTGGGTTACCATATCAGGTTTAAACCCTAATACAGAATATGCTTATCAATATTATATTGATTTTGAAATATTAGTTGCTGATCCATATTCAGAAAAAGTATTGGATCCTGATAATGATCCATATATTCCCGAAAGTACATACCCCAATTTGAAGGATTATCCAACAGGAAAAACAACAGGTATCGTATCAACTTTTAAAATAAATGAAGTAACTTATAATTGGCAAAACACTTCTTTTGCAAAGCCAGATCAAGAAAATCTAATTATCTATGAAATGTTGATGAGAGATTTTACCGATAGTGATACCTACAAAGAAGCATTGACACATCTCGATTATTTACAAGATCTTGGTGTAAACGCTATTGAATTAATGCCAATTAATGAGTTCGAAGGAAATGATAGTTGGGGATATAATCCATCTTTTTATATGGCATTAGATAAAGCATATGGGACAAAAAATGATTTAAAAGAATTTGTAGATGAATGTCATAAACGAGGGATAGCTGTTTTGACCGATGTTGTTTTTAATCATTCATATAGCCAATCACCCTTATTACAAATGTATTGGGATCCTATAAATAGCCGTCCTGCATCAAATAGTCCATATTATAATGAAAATCACAATTTTGTTGATAATACCAGCGCTCATTGGGGTTATGATTTTAATCATGAGACAACATATACTACTGCCTTTTTTAAAGATGTTTTGACTTACTGGATGGAAGAGTATAAAATAGACGGCTTCCGTTTTGATTTCACCAAAGGGTTTTCAAACACATTATATTATGGAGCAAATAATTGGGGGAGTGCTTATGACGCAGATAGAATTGCAAATTTAAAAGCATATGCTGATCATGTTTGGTCCAATTCATCTGGAAACGAAGCCTATGTAATTTTTGAACATTTATCGGATAATAATGAAGAAACCGAATTGGCAAATTACGGCATGATGTTATGGGGCAATATGAACTATAATTATAATGAAAATACGATGGGTTATGGTGATGGTTCCAAGGAAGATATTTCATGGATTTCCTATAAGCAAAGAGGCTGGAATTCGCCTCATATCCTTGGCTATATGGAGAGCCACGATGAAGAAAGATTGATGTATAAAAATATTCAATTCGGAAATAGTAATGGGAGTTATAATGTAAAAAATTTAAATACAGCTCTGTCCAGACAAGAGCTAGCCGGGAATTTCTTTTTTACTATACCGGGTCCAAAAATGATTTGGCAATTTGGCGAATTGGGATATGATATAAGTATTGATGAAGGAGGAAGATTAGGGAGAAAACCAGTTCATTGGGAGTATTATAATGATGTGAATAGAAGAAAAATATATGATGTTTGGGCTACCTTGATTGCTTTTAAAAAGGAGGAACCCGCATTTAGCACAAATGATTTTACTTTGAATGTAAATACCTTGGTTAAAGGAATTGTACTAAAACACTCTTCAATGGATGTTGTAATTATCGGAAACTTTGATATCATAGCAAAAAACATCAATCCCCAATTTACAAAAACAGGTACCTGGTTTGAATATTATACAGGTAATCAATATAATGTAACAAATACAACAACGTTAATTAATTTACAACCTGGAGAATACAGATTGTATTCAACAAAAACATTAAATAACCCATTACCTGTTGATGAGTTTTCTTCAATTGGGCCAGAAATAATATTGTATCCAAACCCTGCATATGGATATTTCAAGTTAAACAAATCTGTAGAAAAAGTTGAGGTTTTTGATGTCTTAGGGAGAACAATTAAGACCTTCTTAAAATCTAGATATATTGACAAAGAATATGATATATCTGCATTAAAACCTGCTATATATATTGTAAAAATTAGTTCTGAATTTGGTTGTCACAGCCAAAGGTTAGTTCTTGATTAATTTTGATTCGTTTTTAAATAGCCCGAAAATTTCGGGCTTTTTATTGTTACAACATTTTCAAGTTGTTAATTTCCTGCTGAGTTAAATGTCTCCAGATTCCTCTGGATAAATTCTTTTTAGTTAATCCGGCAAAAATCACTCGATCTAATTTTAAAACCTTATAATTAAAATGTTCGAAAATTCGTCTAACAATTCTATTTCTTCCGGAGTGAATTTCAATTCCTATTTCGGTTTTGGGTTTGTTATCAATATATGATATTTTATCTACGAATACCATTTTTCCTTCAAGAACAAAATTGGCAGCTATTTTTTGTAAATCAGCCATGGATAATTTTTTATCCAAAGTTACCTGATACAGTTTTTTAACTTGATACTTAGGATGTGTCAATTTTTTTGCCATTTCTCCATCATTGGTGAATAATAGCAAGCCAGTAGTTGTTCTATCTAATCTTCCTACAGGGTAAATTCTTTCTTTAGAAGCGGTCTGAACCAATTCCATAACAGTTTTTCTACCTCTATCATCATCCGTGGTAGTAATATAATTCTTAGGTTTATTTAGTAAAACATAACGTTTGCTTTCAGGCGATATTAATGAGCCGTCAAATCGAACTTCATCATCAGGTTTTACTTTGAAACCCATTTCAGTGATTACTTTTCCGTTTACCGTAGCACTACCTGATTTGATGTATTTATCTGCTTCTCTTCTGGAACAAATACCGGAATTGGCAATATATTTATTTAAGCGAATTTCATCAGACTCATCTTTTGTTTTAGATGGTGAAGATTTTATTTTATAATTTTTTAGTTTGTGAGGGTGTATTCTGAAGTTTTTATCTTTTGAATTATCAGGTTCTTTCTTGGAATTCTGTTTTTTTTTGTTAGAATTACTTTTGCTTTCCTGTCGTCCTCTCGACGATGTGTTTTTTGCGGTCATTTTAAATTTTATTTTTTGCAAAAGTACGAAAAGAGTATCATATCATTACCTTATAAAAATTATAATAGTTTTGTAATAAGTTTGATACATTTACATGGGATTTAACCAAATTAGTTAAAAAGATTAAAATGAAATTAAAAAAAAGAATTTTTGCAAATTATAATTGGGGAAAATTAGGCTTGGAGTTGTTGGTCGTGTTTTTAGGAATGACAGCAGGGTTTTTTTTAAACAATTGGCGGGAAAAAGAAAAGGAAAAAATAATTGAACAAAAATATTTAAAGAGTTTTGTAAAAGATTTAGATGATAATATAGACCAACTGACAAAGCTTATTGAGGCTGATAGCATTTGGATTTCAAAAGCTAGGCCAGATATAATAGCTTTCCAAAGTAAAAGTTTGGTAAGAGATTCTACAAGTAGTGTTGTGAAAAAAATGTTAGTTTTTAATAGAATGGAATCACCATCGGGAACATATGAGGATATTGCTAATAGTGGAAACCTAAATTTGATAAGAAATTTTGAGCTGAAAACGCAAATTGTGGATTTCTACATGAGTGTAAAAGGAGTAGAGTTTCTTGACAATCATTTTTATAATTATTTCAATGATGTTGCATTACCATTTGTTTTTGCAGAATACAGTGTTTTGACCAATGAGTTTAAAGACCCAAATATTTATGAATCAATGGAATTTTCCAACATATTTGCCGGATACTTTTCCTATGTTGGTCAAAGATATTTGGCATATAAAGATCTTCTGGAGAAAAGCCATCTTTTTAAAAAAGATTTAATTTCTGAGATTAATTGATACGATAGGATTTTTAAACTTTCAATAATCTTTGAATGATAACGGAAGTATCAATTAACATTAAACTTAGCACACCAATTAAAATAATTATTTTGACAATATTGTGCAAAATTAAATAATCTTTTCTATTTTTGGCCCTCCAAAGAATTGACAAAAACAATACAAAAACAATTCCTACAAAATAGAAATAGTACTTCATCATTCCAATTTCAGGATATTTCCACAAAAAATAAATTGGATCCAAGGTAAATACAACCAGCAATAGGATTAATATTTTTGTAAATTTTTCACCATATTTTACCGGAACGGAAAGATTGTTTTGTGCCAGGTCACCTTTTATATTTTCTAAATCTTTAATAAGCTCTCTAATCATCAAAACCAGAAATAAAAATGCAGCATGAGTAAAAATTATATAAGAGAAATTTTTAAAATAAATAAAGATTGCAAAAAAAGGAATTATGGCTAAAATGGAAGCTGAAAATAAACGAGTTAGTGGATATTTATGTAATTTATGTGAATAAAACCAGATTAAGAAAATATAAACAGAAAAAAATAATGCAGCTCTCCATGATACTAGAAAGGCAAATAGTACACCTATAAAATTCAAAAGAAAATATATATTAAGTTTGGTCTTTTGTCCTACAATATTATCTATTTTACTTTTTAACGGCCTGTTGATGACATCCTTTTCAACATCGTAAAAATTATTGATAATATATCCTGAGGCGATAACGCATATGGTTGCCAATACAAGAAAGTACAAATCCAGATTAAAAAGGATTTCCTTTAAAGTTTTATCCGGTGAAAATATAAAAATGGCAGCTAAATATTGGGCCAAGACTATAATAACAATATTGTAACCTCTAACCACAGAGAGCATACTTAAAAACTTATAAAAATAGGAGTATTTTTTTGGTTTTTTGGGAGTGTTTTCTTCAGATATTTTAAGTAAATCCATATAAGTTTAAATGGATTTTAAAACCTATAGACCAATTCTAACTTATAATTGTGTAATACTTTTTTGGCTTTATCAAAATCCTTGGCAAAACCTAAAATATAACCTCCACCTCCTGATCCACAAAGTTTTAAATAATAATCATTAGTTTCAATTCCATGTTTCCAAATTTGGTGAAATGAGTCAGGTATCATGGGTTTGAAGTGTTTTAAAACAACTTTTGACAGGCTTTTAACATTTTTGAATAAAGCCTTCGCATCACCCTTTAAAAAATTATCAATACAGGCATCAGTGTAATGAGCAAAATCTTCATCAATCATTCTTCTGAATCCTTCGTTTTTCATTTTGTTCATAAAAATATTGATCATGGGCTGGGTTTCGCCAACCATTTCAGAATCTAATAGAAATACCGCTGCCTTACCTTCTTTTTGAGAAGGAATGCCAGTGGCTTCTATATGACTTTTTGATTTAATCAATATGGGAATACTTAAATACGAATTTAACGGATCTAATCCCGAACTTTTCCCATGAAAAAAAGATTCCATTTGAGAAAAAATGGTTTTGAGTTTCAATAACTTATTGCGCGTTAAATTTTCAAGTACCGTGATTTTGTCATTGGCATATTTATCATAGATCGAAGCAACCAGAGCTCCTGAGCTTCCAACTCCATACCCCTGAGGAATACTTGAATCAAAACATATACCCTTATCAATATCATTTTTAAAATCCTCTAACCGTAGATTAATTTCTTTGGATTTCAGATTATATAAATAATGATAAAATTCAAGTAATTTTTGATTAGATAATTGAGATTGATTCGATTTTTTAGCAGGTATTTTTAAGGCGCCCTGATAAGAATTATAGGGTATTGCCAATCCTTTGGAATCTTTTATAATACCATATTCGCCAAACAGTAATATTTTAGCATAAAATAAGGGTCCTTTCATTCTAAATATTTTTAATAAAAATAGAATCCGGCACAAATATACTAGAATTTTAATTTGTAACCTTTTATTAAACGGTAAGATATCTAAAAAGTTATATCAAGAGATCATAATTTTGGTACGAAAAGAAAATTCAGAATCAGAGATTAATTTTATTGATTAAGAAATAACCTCAGCACCTTTTCCCAGATTATCGGAAATAAAATGATTATTTTCACAAAACTCTAATAATTCCTTTTCAATAAAACCAAGAGATTTTTCTCTTTCTTCATCGGGAAATAATACATGTATATTGGCTCCTGCATCAAGTGTAAAACAAATATTTGAGTCGTTGTTTTTTCTATAATCCCATATTTTTTCAATTATTTTTAATGTGTTTGGTTTCATCAAAATAAAATAGGGATCAGATGTCAACATCATAGCATGAAGTGTAAGAGCTTCACTTTCAACCAAACTGATAAAAGAATTTAAATGACCATTTTTTAGAATTTCAATGAGTTTAGACAAATTATCATTGGCCTGAATGAATCTTTGTTTGGCATAAGGGTGTTCATGCATTAAATTATGGCCCACAGTACTCGATATCTTTTTTTCACCTTTATATACCAACAGAATAACATCGTGATAGTTTTCAAATATAGGGTGCAATTTGAAAGGAAATAAAGTACCGTATAAATTGGATGAATTTTCAATTTCAGGATGCTTTCCCCAAACTACAATGGGCCCTTGAATACTTCTAGCAGCACTACCTGATCCCAATCTGGCTAAAAACGAAGCTTTCTTTATTAAATACTCTTCCGTAATTTGTGAATTGAATTCTTTTTCCATACTCATTAAACACATTGCCAAGGCACTAAATCCGCTAGCAGAGGAAGCAATACCACTGCTATGTGGGAAAGAATTTTCTGTTTTAATTATAAAATTGAAATTAGAAATAAAGGGAACATATGTAACAATACGTTTAAAAAATAATTCTATTTTAGGTTTGAATTCTTCATTCAAAGTTCCTTCAAAAAACACAGTAATTTCAAAATCTTGAGAAGAACTCTTTTTTTCTGAATACTCCAATGTAGTAATTGTATGGCAATTGTTTAATGTAAAACTAATAGATGGGTTTTTAGGGATTTGAAGCTCACTTTTTCCCCAATATTTTATCAATGCAATATTGCTTGGGCTTTTACATGTAAAGCTTCCATTATGAAGGATAGGAGTATTTGTATTTTTAAGAATAAAATCTTTTTCTGTCAAAATAAATTTTTTTTCCAAAGGTAAGTGAATTACTTGTTAACCTGAGTTCCAATTATAGATCATTAATGTCTCAGGAATTTTTCATGTCAAATGACAAAAATTATTCTTTATCAAATAAAACTCTTGAAGAATATTCCATAATTTACGACTATGCTTTAATAGAAAAATAGTTTTTGTCCCCGTGATTAGATATATCATTTTATAGCATCTTGAATTTCTTCTTAGTTGAGGATCCGGAATTAATGCGGTAATATAAATACTCATTAGCTTGATTGGAGTAGATTATTCAATATCTAATCGATATTTAACATCGTTTTTATAACTTCTACTAATGGGAATGGCCTTTTTATTTATTTCAACAAATTCATTAGTGAAAGATTCAATATTTTGAACAGAAATGATAAAAGATCGATGTGTTCTTAAAAAATCATTTTTGGGTAGTTTAGCTTCGATACTAGTTAAAGTTTCTCTAGTAATAATGATATTATCCGGGAGGTGAATTTTTAAGTAGTCACCTAAACTTTCTATATAATAGATGTCTGAAAAATTAATTTTAACCATTTTCCTGTCAGAACGCACAAATATAAAATCACTTTTTTCAAGAATCAGTTCTTCCTTGATATCCAAATCAAAGGCTATATTTTCTTTTAAATATTTATTAATCGCTTGTAACAATCGATCAAAAGATATGGGTTTTAATATATAATCGACAGCTTGCAGGTTAAATCCATCAAGTGCGTATTCTCTATAAGCTGTGGTAAAAATTATTTTAATATTTTTATTGATTGATTTTGCAAAGGAAAGCCCTGAAATTTCAGGCATATTGATATCCAAAAAAATTATATCAATCTTGTTTGAGTTGATAATATTAAAGGCTTCAATGGCATTTTTACAGGTTTCAATCACTTTAATAGTGTCCAATTTCTGCAAATGATTTTCTAAAATTTCTCGTGCCATTGGCTCGTCGTCAACAATTATACAATGAATAATTTTAGACATTATTGACCCTATTTAAATTAGAAATTATTAGAACTACCCTATACCAACCATCCTGATTTTCAATAAGCAATTGATGGTTGTTTTTGTATAGTAAATCTAATCTTTTTTTAATATTTTCTAATCCAATTCCAGCTTTTCTTTCTTTTGAATCATCTTTTATAACTGTATTTTTGATCGAGAATCGCAATTGATTTTCAGTCACTTCAATTTGAATATCAACGTTTAAAAATCCATCAATCAAACTTCCATGTTTAAAAGCATTTTCAACAAATGGGATCAATAACATAGGGGTAATTTGTTTTTCATCAGAAATATCACCTGTTGAAAATGAAACCTTCAAAGTGTCCTGAAATCTTATTTTTTCTAAATCTATATATTCTTTAATATGTAAAACTTCTTTTTTTAAACTTACTTTAGGTTTATTGACCTGATATAAAATATAATCCAATAAGTTGGATAATTTTAAAATGATATTCGGAGTATGTTTTGATTGTTTTAAAGCAAAACCATAAATTGTATTTAAAGTATTGAACAGAAAATGTGGATGAATTTGTTTTTTTAGATATTGTAATTCCTGATCTTTAATCTGTAATTGGGTTTCTAATATTTTATTTTGCAATTCCTTATTTTCTGAGGCAGTCTTAAAATTTTGATTTAATAAATTCACAAAACTTACAATTCCAACAATCAAGTAAACAAGAATTAAAATAAACACATAATTTCGACTCATTGGAGGCATGTTTTTTATTTCCATATTTGAAAGAAATACAAAACTCCCAAAAATTGCCATTAAGATCAAATAGGTTGAAAAAATTAAGGTATAAACACTATATAAAGCAAAGAGTTTATATTTTTTGACTAGCAGGTATTTAGGAATTAAGAAATACACAAAAAAATATGTTGTTACCATAGTCACCGGTAATAAAAAACTGGAAAACCAAGTTACATAATTAGCATTGCTAGAATTATAACTAAAAAAGTAAACAAAGAAAAACCAGACAGCAATCCAAAATAATAGGTGCAAGAGTATAAATTTGGATTTATTTATTTGAGATAAGTTCATTATTGCAAGTTCCGTAAAATAGTTTAAACGAAAATTTTAAATAGACGAAATACGATTTTACATCTCATTTTGACAAATTTAGAAATGAGAATTACATATGAATAGCTAAGTTTGTTATATGCCTCTTATAATCGTCCAATCATCGCTATTATATTTTTGAAAGACAGGGTTATTTTACATTTGAAATAGTTTAATTTTAAATCTTATATATTATGTCACAATTTCTTGACCGACTTAACGAAGGAGGTCCTTTTTTTATGTACCCACTGTTATTAATTTTAATCGTAGTAATAATTTTAATCGTTAAAGGCTTCCTTAATAAAGAAAGCGAGTCAAAAATCATTAGTCTATTAAGTTCTATAACTTTATTTGCATTGGTATGGGGATTTTTAGGTCATATAATTGGTATGAT
>JAUXGV010000109.1 GCA_030621915.1 Flavobacteriaceae bacterium | reverse complement strand
TTAATTCAAAGAATACACTTTACTTGATAGATCGACCTGAATCACAGCAAAGTGTAATAATTGCTGGACATCTAACAGAAAAATATGGAGATGTGTCGGAGATCGCATTGGAGCAAATGGTGAGTATTCTTGGTGGAGATTTCACATCTAGAATTAATATGAATCTTAGAGAAGATAAACATTGGGCTTATGGTGCAGGCGGATTGGTATTAGATGCTCAAGAAGAAAGGATATTTCTGGTTTATGCTCCTGTCCAAACAGATAAAACAGCTGAATCAGCGGTTGAATTGAAAAAAGAAATTGAACAATTTATAACTACAAAGCCAGCAACTCAGGAAGAATTGGATAAGGTTAAAGCGAATCAAATTTTAAAATTACCTGGACAATGGGAAACTAATGCGTCGGTAAACGGGTCGGTATCAGATATTGTTAGGTATAATTTGTCGGATAATTATTATCAGGAATATGACGGTAATGTTAGAAATTTGACCTTAGAAGAGGTTCAGACAGTGAGTAAAGAGGTGGTTCAGCCTGATAAAGTGAATTGGTTTATGGTAGGCGATAAGGCAAAAATTGCCAGTAAATTGGATGAATTGGGCTTTGATGCTATTATTGAAATTGATGCTGATGGAAATCCAGTTAAGGAATCATTGAATGTAGAAAAAAAAGAAATCAAAAATTAGTTTTAAAACTTCAAATCAAAAGATCATTGGAATAGTTTTCAATGATCTTTTGATTATTTTATCATCTTCCTAATATAACAATCTTACCACCTCGTAAAACTTTTAATTCTAGTGATTTTTTAGTGTCTGAAATTTCAATCATTTTTGAAATATTTAATAGTGATTCATCTGTATTTTCAAACTCAATACCATTTATTGAGAGGATAATATCACCCCCGATAATAATTTTTTCACCATTGATTTCAATTTCTGTATCACCATCTTGAATTCCTATTATTCCAAATGGAGATGATCTAACCACCCGTTGAACCAGTAATCCGCTAGGTTGAGGAAGATTAAATAATTGAGCCATTTTATCGGTTAAAGGATACAAATCTGTTCCATTCCATAAAATCTTTTTTTCAAAAAGTAACTCTTTTGTGATATTTGAAGAGGAGGCAAACCCAATTCCCTGAAAACCTCCGGATTGTGTTAAAATATTACTCACAATACCGATCACTTCACCCTCCATATTCATCATGGGCCCCCCAGAATTACCTGTATTAATGGCGGCATCTGTCTGAATGTATTCTGAATTTGTAAAAGGATTTTTTGCATCATTATTTTTTATAATTCCACTTATATAACCAGATGAAAGCGAATGGCCCAGGCCATATGGGGCACCAACAATAAATACCTGTTGTCCAATTTTTAATTGATCCGAATCACCTAAATTCAAAGGCTCTATATTTTTTTTTGGCCAAATAAGTTCTAACAGAGCCACATCGGCGTTACTATAGGCCGAAATAACTTTGGCCGGAATTGTTTCTCCATCAGCAAATTGAACACTTACTTTTTCAGCAACCTGAACCACATGAGCAGCGGTTATAATTTGTTTGTCAGAAATCATAAATCCTGATCCTAAACCTCCTGATGTAACTGTTTTTGTGGTAGTTCCAGTATTCAACAATTCCTTTTGCTCAGTAAGAATAATGACAATGGCAGGATTCACTTTTTCATAGAGAGCTGTAAGATCCTGACTTTGAATGGATAGTGACAGCAAATATAAACCTATTATTAAATATTGTTTCATAGCATTAAATTTAAAGTGAAATGGTCAGCAAAAATAGACAATTTGTCAAGACTCATGTTATAATTTTACAAAGAAACAGCAGTATTTTTTTTAACATAGAATTAACCCATTTTTGGCATAAAAAATTTCACTTGATAAAATATTAATATTATATTCGCGTTCGATTAAAAATGATAAATTTTGTCAAGAATAGAATTGATTTTTTTGACCAAATTAACTAGGAAATGAGTAAAACACATATTAAAAAATCAAAATTAAAATTAGTTCATCAGTATTATTCTTACACTGGGTTCTATTCTTTTGTTTTATTAAGCATAAAAAAATCTGTTTTGCCTATTTCTTTATTTATAATTTCTATGCTATTGATTCATAGATTTATAATAGACTTTAATGTATTGTTTTCTTTAATAGTTGAAACATTTCCTACCAGTATTATTTTTACTATTTTCTTTGCTTCTGAATCGATTCTGGGACTAATTCCTCCGGAAATATTTATCGCATGGGCTGGCAAGAGTTCAGAACCGATATTATTTTTAAGCCTTTTGGCATTACTTTCATACCTAGGGGGTGTTATTTCATATTTTGCAGGTATATCCATTTCAAAAATCCCATCTGTTTATAATTATTTAGAAGTTAAAATGCAAAGGCATTTGAAAAATATTAGAAAATGGGGTGGTTTTTTAATCATTGTAGGTGCGCTTCTTCCAATTCCTTTTGCCATGACAAGTATTGCAGCGGGAGTCATTAATTATAAGTTCAGGCATTATTTATTGTTTGGGTTATTACGATTTGTGAGATTCTTTATTTTTGCTTTGGCCATTTTTCAAATGGTTTGACCTGAGGAATCAGATAAAAATTTTAATATATTCATTTATTTTTAAAAGCGTTATTGTTTTTACAAACAATATTGTCATGAAAATATGCGTTTAAATCTTGAATTAAATTCAATTATGATTATATTGGTCACGTGAAAATAATTGCTCTCATATTGTCTGTTTACATATTATCATTGAATTTCTTGATGTGTGCTGATGTCAATGAGCAAGATCATATGTCAAGTATTACAATTACTGATATTATGGAGGGGGATCACGGACATAATGATTCAGATTTATGTTCTCCATTTTGCATTTGTCAATGTTGCCAGATTAACATTGTTAGCATAAATTTTCCTACATACAAAATTAATTCTCAAGAAATGTATGCCTCTATATTCTCTAAAGATAATAGAGAGGAACAAGATGTTTCTTATTCCATTTTACAACCCCCACAAGCTTAATTCAATTTTGCCAGGGATACTTATATCCTGTTGAGTCTTTACTCAAAGACATTTATAAAAATTGAATTAAAAATAAAATATGATTAATAAAATTATTGAGTTTTCAATCAATAACAAAATTGTTATTGCCTTGTTAACCTTGGCTTTGATTGTTGGTGGAATATATAGCATACAAAAAGTTCCTGTTGATGCTGTTCCGGATATTACCAACAATCAGGTGCAAATAATTACAGTTGCCCCGAATTTGGGGACAGAGGATATTGAGCAATTTATTACCTATCCTGTTGAAATTGCCGTAGCCAACTTGCCAGAAGTAAAAGAAATACGATCTATATCACGTTTTGGGCTATCGGTAGTTACCATTGTTTTCAGCGATGACCTAGATACTTACTTGCCACGACAATTGGTTTCGGAAAAATTAAATGAAATAAGATCGAAAATTCCAAAAGGGTTTGGTGTGCCTTTTATAGGCCCAATTTCAACCGGCTTAAGTGAAATTTATCAATATACTTTAGAAGTTGATCCTGAGTATAAAAATCAGTATGATGTAACTGAATTGCGAACCATTCAAGATTGGATCATCCGTAGGCAAATGGCCATGGTTCCAGGTGTGGTAGAAGTGAATGCCTTTGGAGGTAAGGCTAAACAGTATGAAGTAAGTATAGATCCTAATGAGTTGAAAGCTATTGGTTTAACGATTAATGATGTTTATAAGGCGCTTGAAAATAACAATCAGAATACGGGAGGAGCCTATATTGAGAAAAATCATCAGGCAAACTTTATTCGCGGAGAAGGACTCGCACGTACCTTAGAAGATATTGAAGATATTGTAATCACTAATATGGGTGGAATACCTATTACCATTAAGGACATTGCCGCCGTTCAATTTGGAAATGCCACACGTTATGGAGCCTTGACTAAAAATGGAGAGGGAGAAACAGTTGGGGGTATGATTTTAATGCTAAAAGGAGCGAATTCTGACGCAGTAATTAAATCTGTTACTAAGAGGGTAATGGAAATTCAAAAGTCGCTGCCAGATGGTGTAAGAATTAAACCATTTTTAGATCGCAGTAATTTGATTTATAAAACCACATCAACTGTAAAAAGAAACTTAATTGAAGGTGCTTTGATTGTAATATTCATTTTGGTGTTTTTTCTTGGTAACTGGCGTGGTGGTCTGGTAGTTGCATCAACAATTCCTTTGGCGCTGCTCTTTGCTTTTATATTGATGAATGTATTTGATGTGTGGGCCAATTTAATGAGCCTGGGTGCGATTGATTTCGGTATTATTGTAGATGGGTCAGTAATTATTGTAGAAAGTACTGTCTTTCATATTTATCAACGTATGAAAAAAGGTGATCAGATCACAGCTAAAGTAAGAAATGAAGTTACCTATTCGGCTTCTTCAAAAATGATGAATACTGCCTTTTTTGGCCAATTCATAATCTTAATCGTATTCTTACCTATTCTTGCCTTGGAGGGAATTGAGGGTAAAATGTTTATCCCGATGGCATTGGTGTTCAGTTTTGCAATGTTGGGCTCCATGATTCTTTGTTTGACCTATGTACCAGCAATAACTTCGTTGGTATTAAAACCTTCTGAATCTAAAAAGAAGTATTGGGGCGACAGGATAGTTTATTGGCTTGAAGATAAATATGAAAATGGACTGATCAAAGTGTTAAAAAATGGCAAAATAATTGTCGGGAGCGCTGTCCTTGTTTTAGGATTATCAATTTATTCATTTACAAAAATGGGGGGTGAGTTCATTCCTCAGCTAGATGAGGGTGATTTAGCGCTTCATGCCATTTTAAAACCTGGCAGTTCGCTTTCTGAATCAATAGCAACCACTACAAAAATTGAAAAGACAATCATGGCAAATTTCCCAGAAGTAACTGATGTTATTTGTAGAATTGGTGTTGCAGATGTTCCAACTGATCCAATGCCCATGGACATTGCCGATGTATTTTTAATTATGAAGCCTAAGTCAGAATGGACCTCTGCAGATTCAAAGGAGGAGTTGATTGAAAAAATGAAAGAGAATCTAGAAAGAATTCCAGGTGTAAATTATGAATTTACACAGCCTATAGAAATGAGGTTTAATGAACTGATTACTGGTGTTCGCGAGGATATCGCCATTAAGTTATATGGAGACGATCTAACCTTGCTTCAATCCAAAGCTGAAGAAATGGGAAAATTAATTAGTGGTGTTGATGGCGTAGCGGATATGAAAGTTGAAGCTACTACGGGTCAACCGCAAATAACCATCATTTACAATAGAAGAAAAATTGCACAATATGGACTACAGATTAACGAGATAAATGATTTGATTCAAACCGCTTTCGCAGGTAAGATAGCAGGAGTTATTTTTGAAGGAGAGAGAAGATTTGACCTGGTTGTGAGACTTAAAGAGGAGCTTAGACAAGATCTATCGAATGTTAAAAACTTATTTGTGACCTTGCCAAATGGAGCTCAAATTCCCTTAATTGAGGTTGCTAGTATAAGTTATAAACCGGGGCCAATGCAAATTAGCAGAGACAATACAAACAGGCGTGTATATGTAGGTATCAATGTACGAGGAAGAGATATTCAATCGTTGGTTGAAGAAATCAAACAAAAAATAGAGTCAGAAATTGACCTTCCACCAGGTTATTATGTCAGATATGGTGGTGCCTTTGAAAATCTTGAACGCGCCAAAAACAAGCTAAAAACAGTTGTACCTATTGTCTTGAGCCTGATTTTCATTCTTATTTTTTTCGCTTTAAAATCATTTACTCAGACCTTGATGATTTATTTGGCCATTCCTATGGCAACTATAGGAGGCGTGTTTTCTTTGATACTCAGAGATATGCCCTTCAGCATTTCTGCCGGGGTAGGATTTATAGTGCTATTCGGGGTCGCCGTGCTAAATGGATTGGTACTGATTAGTGGATTTAATGAACTCAAAGCAGAAGGCGTCACAAATCTTAATGAAAGGATTCGATTGGGTACCAGACGGCGTGTCAGGCCTATCTTATTAACGGCGCTTACCGATATGCTTGGTTTTCTACCAATGGCCTTGTCAACTTCATCAGGAGCTGAAGTACAGCGTCCCTTAGCAACAGTTGTAATCGGTGGATTATTAACATCTACTATTTTAACATTATTTGTCATCCCCATACTTTATAAATGGATTGAAAAGAAAGACTTTAAAAATATGAAACCAATTAAATTAAATAAAACATTGACAGTATTTATGTTGATGTTAGGCTGTGGTATAGTTAATTCACAAGAATCAATTATTTCGATGGATGAAGCGGTTGAAATTGCAATGATGAATCATCCTTCCCTTCAGGCAGCGAAATTAGTTATTGAAAGAGAAAAGGCACTTAAAACCACTTCTTGGGATTTTGGCCAAACACAACTCTTTACTTCGGGTGAAGAAATTGGTAATAATAATCCGGATGCGACATATACTACCTTGGGAATAGGACAATCAAATATAGATATATTTGGAGTTGGCTCAAAGAATAAATTGGCTAATGATCAAATAAAATTGGCCGAATCAAGCTTAGAGCTTAATAATTTATCACTTAAACAAAATGTGCAAATAGCATGGTCTAAAGCTTTTACATTTAAAAAGATATATGAGTCCTATTCAGATATTGACTCGGTGTACTCTGGCTTGAATAAAGCCATAAGTCTTCGCTTTGAAACTGAGGCCATTTCCGAGCTTGAATACAAATCTACTGCTAACAGCGGCAGATTAATTCATATTCAAAAAGAACAGGCATATGTAGATTATCAAACTGCTTTGCAAGAATTAAATCAATGGCTACTGATAGATGGTTTGATCGATGTGTCATCAATTGATATTTTTTCTTTGACCGATCAACTTGAGCATGATCAATTGAATCTAGAGGAGCATCCTTTGTTTATCTATTGGAACAATCAATTGAAGGTCGCGAATGCTGAGCAAAAGGTGGCAGGTTTAAAATACCTTCCAAAATTATCTGCTCAATATGGATTTCAAAAAATTGGTGGTCTAACAGGTTATAATAGCTATCAATTAGGGGTTCAGATTCCCATAGTATTTAATAAGACTAAGGGAATATCAAATGCTTCTAAAATTTCAGCAAGTATTATTGAATACGAGAATAAGGTAAAACAAACCGAACTTCAAAGTAAATATAAGAGAGCTGTGATTCAGTTTAATCAGATGAAGCGAAACTGGGAATATTACAAGAACGAAGCACTCCCGTTTGCTATACAACAACGCAATGGGGTTAGTATTTCTTATAAGGAAGGGGCAATGGACTATTTGGCCTTTCTTCAAAATATGAAAAGCGCTATTGAGTTAGAAATTACAACTTGGAAGATTCTCCAACAATTTATGGCTAGTAAAATACAATTAGAATATTTCTTAAATAAAAACAATTAGGATGATACGGATAAAAAAATATATTTCAGGAAGTTTATGGGCACTTGTTATTGTGCTAGCTTGTAATGATAAGGTTAATGATGCGCATTCGCATGATGCCGAGGGTAATCATATTAACCAAGCAAAAGACAGTGAAATCCAAACGGTTCATAATGATGATCATCATGATGAAGAAATTTTGTTAAAACAAGATCAAATTGACGTGTTGAATATTAAAGTGGAGCAGTTGACCAAACGCAATATGAGTAATTATATTCAGGTTAACGGCATACTTGGTGTTCCGCCACAAAACGAAGCAATTGTTACAAGTGTGCTAGGGGCTAATATAAATAGCATCAATGCCATTGAAGGTGATGAGGTTAAAAAGGGACAGATCATTGGATATATCACCCATCCAGATATTATAGGTCTTCAAACGGATTATTTACAGGCGTATAACAATCTTACTTTTTTAGAACAGGATTTTATTAGGCAGAAAAAATTGTATGATGCTAAAGTGGGATCAGGAAGAGATTATCAAAAGGCCAAATCAGCATTTTCAATTGCACAGGGCTTAGCGAGTGGCTTTAGTAAGCAATTGGGTTTATTAGGTTTAAATGCTGCATTAATTAACGATGGGGAGATTTTTGACAGAGCCCCAATTATCAGTCCAATTAATGGATTTATAGAAAAAGTATTGATCAAGTCGGGTCAATATGTTCAGGCACAAACACCTATGTTTGAGGTTGTAAATACCGATCATATTCATGCTGATTTGATGGTGTTTGAACGAGATATTTCAAAAGTTAAAAATGGTCAGAAAGTTAAATTCAAAATAGAAGCATTGGGAAATACAGAAATGACAGCCACGATTTATTCAGTGGGAAAATCCTTCGAAGAAGGCCCTAAGGCACTGCATATTCATGCAGAAATTGAAAACAAAGATAAAAATTTGATTCCTGGAATGTATGTGAATGCACGAATCATCATTGAAGAGAACTTAGAACAAGCCTTGCCGGAAGGAGGGGTATATCAGGAAAATGAAACATTTTTTGTGTTTACTGCTAAAAAAGAAGGCGATGATACTTGGGCTTTTACTCCTGAAAAAGTGATTGTAATATCTACTAGTGACGAATATATTTCTTTTGAGTTTATTGAAGAGGTTCAAGAAGATATATTGTTAGCTCAAGGAGGTGCTTATTATTTAATGGCTGAAATGAAAAAAGGAGAAGCTGAGCATTCACATTAAAATTTGAAATGAATTATCAAAATATTAATAATGAGCCTTAGGGTTAATCTAATTGTAAGGTTCGTTAATCTCTTTTTACTCAAATTCCATATCAAATCTATTTCACAATATCCGAAACCTATAATTGGAACCAACTTAACTTTTATTTAATATAATTTAACCGTGATTTTGTCAAATAATCAATTCATATTGCACAATCACGGTTTAACAAATCTTGCCCAATGTTTGGTAAATTTGTTTGAATAATTTTCAAATATTTTAAAGGCATTCATAAATTAGGGTTTAAGTTGACTAGTCGTATAGTTATTGATAGATCGGTTTTTATATTTGGTTTTTTTGTTGAGAATTCAGTCGTGTATTTTTTTAAATTCTCATTTTTTTGGCAGGATTTTTGTAATATATATAATAGCTAATGAAACATAAAGTAAGTTCGCGGAAGAACGGTAAGTCGGACCTCTAAAAAGAAACATTGGTCGCAATCTCAAAGGGGAATTTTAGCTATTCTGATACGTATTCTAATTTATCTGAGATTAAGGGTGTTCATGCGAATTATGGTCTTAATTCATTTTGAAACATCAAAATTATGGTACGAGTACAAGCCATATCAGTCTTGAAGTTTTATCAATTTTGAATAAATTAAGGGTAATATCCTATTGTACATTTGGCATCAGAATATTTTGCTGCAACACGCATTGACAAATATAAATTTCCAGTATATTCTGTGTAGATTTGCCCAACAATTTTATTTAATAGAATAAAAAAGATGCCAATGCCATTACTGTTAATGCGATTGGAATCACCATTATGGTATATATAAAGGATACAAATCCAGTTTTTATAAAACTGATAAAAAATCCTTGTTTATAGAAATTTTTAACGGCGATAAACAAGTATATCCAAGTTGATAGTACCAGCAACCAATCGATCCAGTCAGGGATTTCCCAATATTTATTGGCTATTAGAATCAAACTCAGCACTAGAAACATAAAGGAGAAATAATAAAAACTGAACACCAAATGATGTGAATAAGTCCCTCGTCTCCAAAAGAATAGTTTT
>JAUXGV010000096.1 GCA_030621915.1 Flavobacteriaceae bacterium | reverse complement strand
TTGGCTGATATCAAGGTGCGCTCAAATTGAGACAATGCCTTCGAGACTAATACGGAATCTATAGTTCTTGTTCCAAAAGCCTTAAAAAATAATTCGGAATATTGGTTATGATTTTGTAAGCTAGCTACTGCTTGTGGCCAGGTATTGTGCATTTCAATGGGATTTGTTACCGGTTGGAAGGCCTGGTCTTCAATACTTGAAGCTCTTCCATCCCAAAAAAATTTTTCATCATAATTCCATGCCAGATTAAATATGGGCATAGAATTTCTATCACCTAAAGCACCATCAATTCCGTCACTAAAACGGTCAGAATCAGTAAAGGCGAATTTTGGATCATGACAATCAGAACATGATTGAGAATTATCGGCGGATAAAATTGGATCGAAGAATAGCTTTCGTCCTAAGGCAATGCCTTCAACAGTTTGCGGATTATTGAACGGTACAATGGGTGCAATAATATTGTCTTCGAATAACTTGGGAATATTTAATGGTTTTAAAGTAGGTTTTGGTATGAGTATAGGTTCATCAGGATCTCCACCATTAGAACAAGAACCTAAAGTCAATAAAATTAATCCTATAAATATCCAGTATATTTTCATTTTCTTATTGTGAAATTTCACCGATACTAAATACGTTTTGTCCATTTTCATTGATCATAATCTGGGCATTATAGTCTGGCATCATCATAGAGTGCAATTCGTTTAGATCCCATGTATTTGGAGTTTTAAACCATTCTGCAATATTCATCTTAATTTCAATGGTTGCATCATTGGTTAATTTGATTGCACCTAATTTTTTATTTATATATGTTTCCTTAAAAACAGGAACTGAGCCAGAATTATCTACTGCCCTGATGGCATGATATTGAAAACCTATGTTTGTTGAAGTATTGTCTTCAAATTTACCTTCAAATTGCATATAGTGATATCCTCCACCCAACATGGATGGCACATTCCAGGATGCTGCATTTAAGTCCAGATAATTTCCATCAATATTATCTTCTTTATCAAAACCAAAGGTTATTTCAATATCTGAATAATCATCAAAGGGAATCTTCAGACTCGTTTCATAGCTCAAGGATTCGGTTCTAGATAAATCAACCAGCTGATACCCCTCGATTACAATTTTTTCACCATTTGATTTGTGAAATGTGATGTCAGAAATTAGGTAACGTAATTTTTCAATACTTAATTTGTCGCCATTTTCATTGGTAAATTTGAAGTCATTGAAATCCGATTGAGTTATATTGATACCATTCCAATGATGCTTAAATACAAAAGTAGTCGTACCTTTATATTCAACATTATCATCGCTACTGCAGGCCATGAGTGATGTAATTAAAAACATTATTATTAATAAATTAAGTTGCTTCACTTCAATCAAGTTTAATTATTAATAAATCTGTAAAGCCTTTGTTTACTTGGATATCGTGATCTGAACTGTTTGTGTCTCCCACTACCAAAATACTTTGATCTAGTAGTTCAGTAATTCCATACGCAAAATCAATCTCAGTACCTCCAATAGATTTTTGCCATATTTTGTTACCAGTTTCATCAACTTTTAGAATCCAAGCATCATTTTGACCTTTATTTTCAGTAACATCTTTATCCATGCTTCTTGAGCTACCGGCAAGGATATATCCTCCATCTTGTGTGCTTGTTATATCTCTTGCAACATCAAAACTGGAGCCACCATAAGTTTTTTGCCATAAAATTTCGGCTTCGGCATTTATTTTTAGAATCCATACATCCGCAGCACCATTTTGATGGGTAATATCTAAATCGCTACTTCGAGTTTCACCTGCTAAAATAAAATTGTTATCATGTGTTTTCAAAATTTTATAAGCAATATCAATCTCTTTCCCGCCTAAAGTTTTTTCCCAGATTAAATTACCTGTCTTATCAATCTTAACAATCCAAATATCATAACCTCCCTTGTTGTTTTTAATATCCACATCAACACTATCTGACGAACCCACCAAAATAAATCCATCAAAGGTTTCTACTGCATCATAACAAGTATCTGTGTTTGTTCCTCCATAATAATTTCTCCATTCAATTTTACCAACCGAATTCAATTTTATTCCCCAATAATCACCCCCTGCATGCCGTTTGTTCAGAGAACTTTTATTGCCCAGTCCTCCCGATGCTGTAACGTCTAATATTCCGCTGATAAAATAGCCTCCATCCGTAGTTTGAAGAATAGAATAGCCTTGATCAGCTCCTGCAAACCCAAGACTTTTTTGCCATAAAATTTCGCCAGTAACATCCAGTTTTAAAATCCAAATATCCTGAAAACCTGCATTTGAAGTTGTATCATGGTCATTACTTTTATTATAGCCGATGAGGGCAAATCCTCCATCTGAAGTTTGAATGATTTTTTCTCCGTGATCATCTTTGCTTCCACCAAAAGTTTTCTTCCATTGCAATTGGTCATTTTTATCAAATTTTATGAGCCAAAGATCTTTTTGTTCATTTTGTTTATCAATTATATCACCATCCACACTTTGAGTAAAGCCTAAAATTGCATAGCCACCATCATTGGTTTTTACAACACTTCTGGCCCCTTCATTTTTTGAACCACCCAAAGTATTAACAAACACCACTTCTTTGTTGGGACTGACAATGGGTTCAATTTTTGTATTTGTGCAACTAATAAGAATAATTGCTAATACAAAAAGGAATTTTATTTTATTTAATATCATATGCTTCACTTCATTTAGCTGCCACTTTTCCTAACAATAAAAAACCCATTGTTTATATCACTAATTAGAATGTTACCACTTTCAAAAAATGGATATACATTCCAAACTCCATTAAAGCTGGCACCATCATTAAATGGAAAAGTGTCAAAATAACCAACTTCAGTTAATGTATTACCTGAGATGCTTGAAATATCAATCATTCGAATTCCAGCCGTATAATTTGCTAAATAAAAAGTATTTCCCTTGACATACCCATTGTGATCAATAGCATCTGTTGGTCCGCTATAATCGGTTTTAAAAATAGGTGTATCCAAATCACTAAAATCAAAGACTAAGGTTCTCGTTTTGAATCCAAAATCCATTTCATCCAATTCGTCACCAACGATAAAATATTTTTGATCATCGGTAAACCATCCCTGATGGGTATAGCCAACATTTTCGTAACTAATATTTGAAATATTTACTGGATTGGCCTTATCTGATACATCTACAATAACTATTTCATTTTCATTGCTTCCAATTAAAATTTCTTTACCCGTATAATCCGTATCTGGACCCATGTAGGTCACTACCTGTGCATCATGACTATATGCATCCATTGCATAACCACCTTCATCAATTGGGTTTAATGGATTCTGTATGTTTATAAACAGAGGTCCACCTTTATATAAACCACTTCTACTCGTGCCAACAACATAGGCATAACCTGATGCCTCATTAATAACAATATTATGGGCACTGCCAAAACCAGTATAATGTGCGTCTGCCGTAAATGTTTGCGGTGGACTTGCGACATTTCTTAATTTGGTTAAATCGAAAACCTGCATTCCATGTTCAATTGCTTCACTTACAATAAATGCATAATTTTGATATACTTTAACATCTCTCCAGGAGCTGTTTACTGATGCTGTAGATAATTTTCCTAAATAAATAGGTTTTATAGGGTCAGAAATATCTATAAATGCTGTACCATTATCTAATCCCATTAAAGCATATTCTTTATTGGTAGAAGTATCTGTCCATCCCCAGGAATCATTACCAGCCAAGGCTGACAGATCATCTAATGTAATATGTGCCATCAGGTCATAATCATTACATGGAAAAATACCAGCCAATCCATCGTCACATATTCTTCTAGCTTGAACTAAAGGATCACATACATCACCTATTCCATCATTGTCCAAATCCTCTTGACCCGGATTAGAAATAGATGGGCAATTGTCGTCTATATCAGAAATCCCATCGTTATCACCATCATCGGGTGTGTTATCATCTGAAGAACAAGCTATTGTCAGTGTTAGAATAGTAATAAAGGCAATGAATAATTGAAAATATTTTTTCATAATTATGAGTTACTTGAATTTAAATTATTTTTATTTGACTGTTATCAAAAACTGTGCAATTATATAAAATTAAGGGAATTTATTTTGTTGGCGAAGTTAAACTAGTTAGGCATAAGATTCCATTTGTTTTCTAATATTTAGATTCCCGTTTACACAGGAATGACAATTTCAATAGAATCACTGATGCATAGCCTCGGTAAATTCTTTTCTATTAACATGTAAATTGGAATTAAAAATAAATTGATGTCCAGATAAAAGGCGGCACCTTAAGAGGAAAATTCAGTGTTTATTGGAATTAAGTACTCATTCATTTTCTTTTGATTCAACCACTTTTCCATCGTATTTCATTGCGGATCTATTATTACTTGTTACATGAATACTTGCGCTACCGGATGTAAAAATACTAAGCGTGAAATTATAAGTATCACTTTTTCCTTTACCATTAAAATTGATAGTAATCCTTTGTTTTTTATCGTTAAGTTCAACATTGTAATTTTCCATAGTTCCTTTAAACTTAATACCTGAATCACCTCCGAATCCGGCTCCGGAATAGGCCTGTCCAAAAAAAGGTAAATCAACATCTGCTTCCTTTTGGTTGATTTTTAAAAAATCATTATTACCAATCAAATTTATTCTTTTTCCCTTGTTGCTTGTAGCCCATGTGGCCTCAATAGTATATTCATCAGTTTTAATAAGTGCTTTTATGGCTTCATATTCCTCTAAAGCCTTTTCTTCTTTCTTTTTTTTCTTATCATCATTTGATTGAGCCGAAAGAGAACTTATTAATGTTAAAGTGAAAAAAAATAATACAATATTTTTCATGATAATATATATTTATAGGATTAACCAAACCAACCATAAATTTACCATTTACTTTACAATAATCTTACTTTGCATAGTTTTATTATCATTTTTTAGTTTTAAAAAATAGAGGCCAGGTTGAATATTTTTTATATCAACATGTAAAACGGACTTATTGTAAAGAGTTTTTTGAGTCAAAATTCTACCATTTAAATCGATAATTTGATATTGAATATTTGGGGTTACTTCATTCAATTTTACTGATAGATAATTATTTGCCGGATTGGGATAAATACCTATTGAATGGTTATCGAAGCTTTCAACAGGTAATGTAACAGTTGATGAACTAGCGCTAATTGAGCTACCATTAAGCGTTTTATCTTTAGAATAAGCGATAATTTTGAACCATATATTTTCCCCTCCTGAAATAGTTGGGTTTTCCCATTGGAATGAAGTTTCACTGATTCCTTTAACAATGCTTTGAAATGTTTGTTTATTATCAATACTAAATTCAATGTCATACAATAACGGATTACCATCGTCGGGGTTATTGATATCCCAGCTAATATTTTCGGAAGAATGAAATGTGCCATCAATCGGATTTGTAAGAGACATATCAGGATGCTCATAACTGTGTAAAAGTTCAGCAAATCCTTTACCAGTAACAGCCAATCCGTTAATGGTACCTTCGATAGAAGTGGCACCTTCATAAAACCTAAATGGTAATTGAACTTCTGAGTCATTATGGAGCACTGTAATAACCAAATCAATATTATTGGTATTTGAAGTAAGCCTCCATTTTTTTGAATAGCATTTTAAACCATCAGAAGTGCAATCAAATTCCAATCTTTCAAGATTAAAATTGTCAGTAGTATATTGTGTACTTTCATCAACATAGGCGGATAAGATTTTAAATTTATCATTATTCGGAATGTTATTAGTGTCTGTAAATAAATTCCATAAATTGATATCCATACCATTTGAAAGCTGAATGCTTAACCATTCATATTCTTCATCTTCGAGAGGATTAAACGAGCCATATTGTCTATCAATCCAGCCAGTACCTATAACATTCTCTGTTGTGCCATTAAAAGTTATGCTCCCTGAAACATCATTTTTTGTTTGTGAAAAATAATATGTAAATTTTGTTGCTCCCAAATCAAATTTACCATCACCCCCTAAAATAAGAGGCCGTTTGGTAGTGATATATTCCAAATCAATTTCAGTGGTCGCTGTTGCGGCGAATATTTCATATTCAAAGGGAATAATAGCTCCATTATTTTCTTTTTTATTTCTCCAATATTCATTTTTAGGAATGATAAAACTCGAGACCTCAATATTTATTTTATCTGTATTTAAATTCGAATAATCTACGGGTTGAGTAACAAATACTTTTTGACCAGAATCATCATTGGTAATATTGAGAATTCTAAATCCTTGAAAATTTAAATAAGGATAATAAAAATAACTCAGCATATAACTGTAATTTGTTCCTGTTGTAGTGCCAATAACATGTCCTGTTGTATACCACCATTCAATGGACTCATCTGCATGATGACCTTCGTCTGCAGAAAAGGAAACTAAACTTCCACTGGGCGTATAAGGGTAGGTTTTCCAAACTTGAGATTTACAGGTGAAAAATGAAATAGTTAAAATCAGGATTAAGAGGGTAGTTTTATTCTTCATTTAGCAATTATTTATTCAAAGATTTCAATAGCAATTTTCTTTCTTAGAAGAATTAAATTTATTAAAAATAAATTAAATGGAAATTTTTTGTCTATGATTTCAATAATAACATTGGGTAATAAATTTATTTAATGTTTTTTTTAAAGCATCTTTATTTTCAATATGGCTCATATGGCCGTCTGGAAATTCGATAACTTCAACTTTGGTACTTTTTGTTTGTAAAATCAACGAATTATAGTCTAAAGCAGGATCCTGTTTGCCGATGATCATCTGAATTGGAAGGTTCAGTGATTGGTATAGTTTCGTTCGGTCAATTCTAATTTTCATACCTTCCATAGCAGCTATGATACCTTGTTGAGAAATTTTTAGAGCTTCATTGGTAATTTCTTCTATTTCTATGGGATATACTGTTTTATTCTCTTCTGAAAATAAATTTGGAATCGCCATTCTAACAAACAGCTCAGGATTATATTTTACCACGTTTATACCTCTATCGCGATTCATTTTCTTTTCTTTTGTATCGGGTAGTGCAGTTGAATTCATCAAACACAAGCCTTGTAAGTATTGAGGATATAATTGAGCAAATTCAAGTGCCACATAACCTCCCATACTATGACCAATAATGACGCATTTATTAATTTTTAATTTGTTTATAATATGCATTACAATTTCTGCTTGCATTTCCATAGAATGAACATATCCTAAATTTCCTGTTTCACCATGTCCTAGTAGGTCAATACTAATTAATTGATATTTTAAAGATAGTTCAGGTATCATTTGATTCCACATATGGGTATTTTCTAAAAAACCATGTAAAAGAACAACAGGATTTCCTGTTCCTGTAGAAGTAAAATGAATCTCTATATTTTTAAAATGAAAGAAAGCCAATGAAAAATAGTGTTAAACCCGCGTTATCCGTTAGAAAATCTATTACAGCTTCCAAACTCTTCAAAATATGACTTTATCGTGTCTATAAGTTTAACCATAACAATGCTATGCTAAAACTTAAAAACACCATATTTTATTAAGTTTGAAACCTTCATAACGAAGTTCTAATGTATAAATCGGGTTAAGTTATTTATTGTAAATTTAGCAAAACAATTATTGTGACTGTTGTATGATTAAAGATTATTTGGATCAAAATAAAAAAGGAAGGACCTTTCTTGTAGTAAAATTACTGATTCTTGTAATCTTGTTTGCCCTTGTAATGAGATATTTCGATAGCTATCTTATTAATGATATTTCAAAGAATGGCATTGTATCATTTGAACTAGCCAAAGAACTATCAAAATCAGAAGCAATTATAGATTCATGGGATACTACGGCTAAATATGCTGCAGGGATGAGTATGGGATTTGATTTTCTGTTTTTAATTATTTATTCATCATTTATTGGTTTGTTAATTTATAATATCAATCAAAAATTATGGAAAAGTCGTTCATTTTACCTCATTGGAAAATTGATGATTTGGTCAATTTATTTTGCCGCCCTTTTTGATGTTATCGAGAATATAGCATTGATCAAATTATTGTTGGGTGATTTGTATCAAGTTTGGTCGTCAATAGCTTATTATTTTGCAATGATCAAGTTCATTATTATCTTTTCCTGTATTTTTTATATTATTTCAAATGGGTTTATCATGTTGATTCAGAAAGTGAAAAAATGAATAAAAGAAAAGATTCGTTTATTGTTGGACTTGCCTTGTTCTCGATGTTTTTTGGTGCAGGAAATTTAATTCTCCCACCATATTTAGGGCTCAAATCTGGGATTGATTGGCCAATTGTTGCCATTGGATTTACGATTACCGCAGTTGTCATTCCGATTTTAGGGATACTTGCTCATGCCAGACTGCAGGGCACTATGTATGACTTTGGTAAAAAAGTCTCTTCAACTTTTAGTTGGGTCTTTTGCTTCCTTGTTTATGCAATTTCTATTACATTACCAGCGCCAAGAACTGCTTCTGTAACGCATGAAATGGCCATTGAACCATTTTTTGGAACAAGTAGCCTATTGACGAGCAGTATTTATTTTGTTTTGGTTTTTATCTTCGTAATCAATCGGTCAAAGATTTTAAATATAATAGGTAAGTATTTAACTCCCTTGATTGTTTTGATTCTATTAATTATTATTTGCTTAGGGTTTTTTACAACTCCTCAAGCCATGCACCCCTCAACTTTCAAAACACCATTGATTGGTGGATTGATAGAAGGATATCAAACCTTTGATGCTATTGGTTCTATTGTTGTAGGTGGTGTAATTATTGTGTCACTGAATTTAAAAGAAGGAATTTCATATGATCACAAAAAAATACTGGTTAGAAATGGGGGAATTATAGCGGGTACAGGATTATTGCTTATTTATAGCGGATTGATTGTAAATGGAGCCTTATACAATTCAATTTTTTCTGAAGAAGCTACAAGAACAGAAGTTCTTTCAAGTTTAAGTAGCGAAATATTAGGTAATATTGGGGCTTCGTTTTTGAGTGTTTTGGTGGCCTTGGCATGTTTTACAACAGCGATAGGAATTATTGTTGGAACCGCGGACTATTTTAAAGGCTTATTCAAAGAATCAAAGGTTGTCTATATTTTAACCGCAATCATTGCATGTGTACTGGGTATCATCATGGGGCAATTTGATGTACATTATATAATTAATATCGCTTTGCCTATTTTAATGTTTATTTATCCCATCACCATTGCATTAATTTTATTGAATGTAATTCCAGAAAAATTTGCTTCAAAAACGGTTTTTAAAGCAGTAATTTTCACAACATTTTTATTTAGTATTCCAGATTTTTTGAAATTTATAATCCCAAAGGATAATTTATTATTTGTTCAATATTTTATTCCTTTTTCTCAATATAGTTTGGGATGGGTACTACCGGCTTTGTTGGTTTTTGTAACAATCAATTTGATCAATTCAAGACTTCACTTCAAGTGAACCCTTGAATTGAAATATTACCTTGCCATCAAAGCTTCAATATCTTCAATTTCAATAGGTATGTTGGCCATTAAATTAAAAGGCTCTCCTTTTTCCTGGATTACATAATCGTCTTCCAATCTAATCCCTAACTTCTCATTGGGTATATAAATACCAGGCTCAACGGTAAATACCATATTCGCCTGCATGGGCTCCGTTAAAATTCCATAATCATGAGTGTCTAAGCCCATATGATGCGAAGTTCCATGCATAAAATATTTTTTATAGGCTGGCCAATTAGGATCTTCTTTTTCAACATCTTCTTTTGTTAATAATCCCAAATCAATTAGTTCTTTGGTCATAATTTTACCAACTTTAATATGATAATCAGCCCAAATAGTTCCTGGAACCAACATTTTTGCAGAGAAATTTTTAACTCTTAAAACCGCATTGTATACATCTTTTTGTCTTTCAGTAAATTTTCCAGAAACTGGAATACATCTTGTCATATCGCTGGAATAATTGGCATAATTGGCTCCTACATCCATCAGTAAAACTTCTCCGGATTTGCATTTTTGGTTGTTTTCAATATAATGTAAAACACAGGCATTATAACCTGATGCAATAATAGGAGTATAGGCAAATCCATCTGATCGATTTTTGATAAATTCGTGAATATATTCAGCCTCAATTTCATATTCCATGACATCAGGTTTTACAAAACCCAATACCCTTTTAAATCCTTTTTCAGTAATGTCACAAGCCTTTTGTATCGAATCAATTTCTTCAGTTTCCTTTATAGATCTTAAACTTTGTAAAATAGGCTGACTTCTTAGATAAGTATGAGCAGGATATTTTTTTTGCAATCCTTTGATAAATCTAGCATCACGAGTCTCGGTTTCAACATTGGCTCGATAATGTTCATTGGTATTGATATAAACACTTTCTGTTTGTGTCATTATTTCAAATAAAACCTTTTCTAATTCCTGTAACCAATAAACAGTTTTAATTCCAGATGTTTCAAAAGCCCTTTCTTTGGTTAACTTTTCACCTTCCCAAACGGCTATATGATCATTGGTTTCTTTTAAAAAGAGAATTTCTCTATGTTCCTTTTTAGGACAATCAGGGAAAAGCACCAAAATACTTTCCTCTTGATCAATCCCCGATAAATAAAATATATCTCGATGTTGGGCGAAGGGTAAAGTGCTATCAGCACTAATAGGATAAATATCATTTGAATTAAATATGGCCATCGAATTAGGTTTCATGGCATCAGAAAATTTTATCCTGTTTTTTATATACAGATTCTTGTTTATGGGTAGGTATTTCATAGTTGCATATTTTGGTAAAATATAAACAAAATTAATCATTTGTTTATAATCAACCAGAATATATATCAGCTTAATAAAAATTAAAATTATTCA
>JAUXGV010000064.1 GCA_030621915.1 Flavobacteriaceae bacterium | reverse complement strand
GTCTTGAGAAGGGTGATAAAATACTAGACTTGCCTTGCGGTAGAGGTCGGCATTCTGTATTTTTAAATTCACAAGGCTTTGATGTTGTTGGAGCGGATTTATCAAGGAATAGCATTCATGCTGCCAAAGTATATGAAAATGATACTTTAAAATTTTATGTTCATGATATGAGAGATCAAATTAACCAACGATATAATGCCATATTTAACCTTTTTACTAGTTTTGGTTATTTTCAAGATGATAATACAAATATTGGTATTTTAAAAAATTTTAAAAATGCCCTCAAAAAAAATGGCTTTTTAATTATCGATTTTTTAAATATTGAATATCTAAAACAAAACTTAATCTTCGGGGAAAGTTTTATAAAAAATGGAATTCATTTTCATATCGAACGCCAAATTAAAGATGGGTTTTTAATTAAAAATATTAGCTTTGAAGCAGATGGAGAAAAACATAATTATTTAGAAAAAATTCGAGCTTTTAACTTACAAAATATTGTTAGTTTTGCCGAACAGACAAACTTAAAAATAACAAATGTATTTGGCGATTACGATTTATCTCCTTTTAATGATAAAAAGTCTGAGCGTCTTATTTTAATCTTAGAATGAATTATATAGCCTTAATTTTTGCAGTTTTAATTGGGTTTGGATTGGTGGCGGTTTTAAAGCCCAAAACAAAAATTATTCAATTGTTTTTGTCATTTAGTGGAGCTTATCTACTATCAATAACTGTTTTACATTTAATTCCTGAAGTATTTGAGTCACGGCATAAAAATATTGGATTATTTATTTTATTAGGTATTCTTTTACAAACAGTTTTAGAATTTTTTTCCAAAGGTGCTGAGCACGGTCATATTCACACACATGATTTTGCTGTTAAAATTCCCTGGTTGATATTTCTTAGCTTGAGCCTTCATGCATTTCTTGAGGGACTGCCATTAGGAATTCAATCAAACTCTGAGTTGTTAGTGGCTATTGTAATTCACAAAATACCAATAACTATTGTTTTAGTAGTATTTCTACAAAAATCAAATCTAAATAAAAGTTTAATTTATATTTTCATTATTGCCTTTGCCTTAATGAGTCCACTTGGAACTTTAATAGGAAATAAATTAGACTTTTTCAATAACTTCCAAATTCAAATCAATGGAATTATTATTGGAATATTTTTACATATTTCAACGGCAATATTATTTGAAAGTTCTGAGAATCATCAATTTAATTTCAAGAAGTTTATATCTATTATTATTGGGTTTTTGATCGCTATGATTAGTCTTTTGAGTCACTAATTGGCCACTTCACTTATAAATTTAATTCGCATCAATCTCAATTCATCATCATCATATTGACCATCAAATTCGTCCATGGCATCCTGAATTTTATCGCTTTCAGCTTCTATAAAGTAATCGTGCACTTCTTCTTGTTGATCTTCATCAAACAAATCATCTAAATAATAGTCAATATTGATTTTAGTGCCAGAATAAACAATTTGTTCCATGATTTTTACCAACTCATGCATTTCAATACCTTTGGCTTTGGATAGATCTTCCAAGGGAATTTTCTTATCTGTATTTTGAATAATGAATAATTTTAGGCTTGAATTAACACCGGTACTTTTCACTATTAGATCATCCGGCCGAACAATGTCATTTTCTTCTACATAATTGTTGATAAGTTCTACAAATGATTTTCCATACTTTCGTGCCTTTCCATCGCCCACGCCATGAATATTTGACATCTCGGCAAGGGTAGTAGGATATTTCAAAGTCATATCTTCCAGAGAAGGATCTTGAAAAACAACAAATGGAGGTACTCCTAACTTTTTGCCAACACTTTTACGAAGATCTTTCAAAATCCCCATCAATCGCTCATCAGTGGTGGTACCTGAACCTTTCGAATTTGTAATGATATTTGAATCATCCTTTTCGCTATATACATGATCTTCTGTCATCATAAAGGAATGAGGATTCTTAATAAATTCCCTCCCTTTATCCGTCAATTTTAGTACACCGTATTGCTCAATTTCTTTAAATAATAAATTCGCAACAAACACTTGTCTAATTAAAGCCATCCAATGTTTGTCCTCCTTTTGTCTACCTATTCCAAAAAAATCCTGTTTATGAGTTTTATGAGATATCAATAAGGCATTTTCTTTTCCTATTAATGAATTTATAATTTCCTTGGACTTATATTCCTCTTTAGTCTTTTTAACCACTTCAAGTAATGTTCTAACTTCATCCTTGGCTTCAGTTTTCTTTTTTGGGTTTCTCATATTATCGTCCATATCTGCACCATCCCCAGTTTCACTATCAAATTCCTCTCCAAAATAATGCAGTAAAAATTTTCTACGAGACATTGATGTTTCACAAAAAGCAACAACTTCTTGTAGCAATGCATTGCCAATTTCTTGTTCGGCTACAGGTTTTCCGGATAAAAACTTCTCCAATTTTTCTATATCCTTATACGCATAAAATGCTAGGCAATAACCCTCTCCTCCATCTCTACCTGCTCTTCCGGTTTCCTGATAATAACTTTCTAAACTTTTGGGAATATCGTGATGTATAACAAATCGAACATCAGGTTTGTCGATTCCCATACCAAAAGCAATCGTAGCAACTACTACATCAATGTCTTCCATTAAAAACATATCCTGATGCCTTGCTCTTGTTTTTGCATCAAGACCTGCATGATAAGGCACCGCTTTAATTCCATTAACTTGCAACACCTGGGCAACCTCTTCTACTTTCTTCCTACTTAAACAATAAATAATCCCCGATTTATTCTCGTATTTTCTAACAAATCTTATAATATCCTTATCAACATTAACCGTTTTGGGTCTTACTTCATAAAATAGATTTCCACGATTGAATGAAGCTTTAAGAGTTTTAGCATTTGTAATGCCTAAGTTTTTAAGAATATCTTCTTGAACTTTTTCAGTAGCTGTAGCTGTCAAACCAATTATTGGAAAATCACCAATTTTTTTAATGATAGTTCTAAGGTTTCTGTAATCAGGTCGAAAATCATGTCCCCATTCCGAAATACAATGTGCTTCATCAATGGCAAAAAAAGATAACTTTTGATTTTTAAAAAAATCGATATACTCTTCTTTCGTTAAAGATTCAGGGGCAACATACAATAATTTTGTAATTCCTTTTTCTATGTCGCTTTTAACACGAGCAATCTCTCCCTTATTTAAAGATGAGTTTAATACATGAGCAATCCCATATTCTGTTGATATCCCTCTTAACGAATCAACCTGATTCTTCATTAATGCAATCAGCGGAGAAATTACAATGGCGGTTCCTTCCAGAATTAAGGCAGGAAGTTGATAAATCAGTGATTTTCCTCCACCTGTAGGCATAATAACAAATGTATCATAGCCCTCAATGATATTTTCGATTGCACTTTCCTGCAGTCCTTTAAATTTATTAAATCCAAAAAATTTCTTTAAATTTCCTTTGAGGTCAAATTTTGTCACTTTCATCCTCTTATTTCTCTATTTTTAAATATTTTTGCAAAGATATGATTAGAGTAATATATTTACGAATTACATAATCATGTAAAATGTTTTTTACGTATTTAAATATACAATTTATTTATTAAAATAAAAAAGATTTGAAAAATTCAAATGATATTTTATCCACAGCCAGAAAAACAATAGAGATTGAGGCTAATGCGATTAAAAACTTAATAAATTTTCTGGATGAAAATTTTGAAAATTTGGTGAAGACCATAATCAATTCAAATGGCAGAGTTATTGTTACAGGTATCGGTAAAAGTGCCATCATTGGAAATAAAATAGTCGCCACTTTAAATTCTACAGGATCTCCTGCAATCTTTATGCATGCGGCAGATGCCATTCATGGTGATTTGGGTATTATATTAAAAGATGATATTGTTATTTGTATCTCAAAAAGCGGTAATACTCCTGAAATAAAAGTATTAATTCCGTTGATTAAAAATTATGGTAACAAAATTGCTGCAATTACAGGCAACAAGAATTCATATCTGGCTGAGCAAGCTAATTTTGTATTGAATTCATTTGTGGAAATTGAGGCATGTCCCAATAATTTGGCCCCAACTAGTAGTACAACAGCTCAGTTGGTAATTGGTGACGCTCTTGCTGTTTGCCTTTTGGAATTAAATAATTTTTCGAGCAAAGATTTTGCAAAATACCATCCTGGAGGAATTTTAGGTAAAAAATTGTACTTAAGAGTTAAGGAATTGGTTGCCACAAATGAAGTACCGAAAGTTAGTCCCAATACTTCTGTAAAAGATGTAATTGTTGAAATTTCGACAAAACGACTGGGTACAACTGCAGTTATTGATATTGACAAAATTGTTGGAATTATAACGGATGGTGACATTAGAAGAATGTTAGAAAATTACGAAATGATCAATCATTTGGTGGCTAGTGATATTATGGGAGAAAATCCGATTTCGATATCTGCTAATGAAATGGCTATAAATGCCTTAGACATCATGAAAAAAAATGATATTACACAAATTTTAGTTACCGATAATGATAAATACATTGGAGTGGTTCACTTTCATGATTTATTAAAAGAAGGAATTATTTAATCAATTGAAGAAAGTATTATTATGAGTGAACAACAAAAAGAAATGTCATTTCTGGATCATTTAGAGGTTTTAAGATGGACTTTGGTGAGGTCTTCTGCCGCTGTTTTAATATTTGGTATGGTGGCATTTATTATGAAAGACTTTATGTTTAATGTCATTCTATTAGCTCCGAAAGATCCTTCATTTGTGACCTATCGCTTTTTATGCAATGTCTCAAAATTATTGGGTACAGAAGGCTTATGTATTGACAATATCCCCTTTATAGTTCAAAGTAGAACCATGGCAGGGCAATTTTCGGCTCATATTTGGACTTCTATCTTTTTTGGATTTATTTTAGCTTTTCCCTATATCATTTGGGAGGTTTGGAAATTTTTAAAGCCTGCGCTTTATGACAAAGAGAAAAAAAGTGCCAAGAGCTTTATCATCGTTTCTTCATTTTTGTTTTTTATTGGTATTTTGTTTGGATATTACGTAATTACGCCCTTGTCAGTAAACTTTTTAGGAAGTTATAGAGTCGCAGATGAGGTCAAGAATAATACTGATTTAAGTTCTTATACCGGATTATTAAAGTCTTCTTGCTTAGCAGCGGGATTTATTTTTGAACTTCCAATAATTATCTATTTTCTAACAAAAATGGGCTTAGTTACCCCTGAGTTTTTAAGAACCTACAGAAAATATGCCTTGGTACTTGTATTAATTTTGGCGGCCATTATTACACCCCCTGATATTATTAGTCAGGTGATTGTTGCCATCCCTATGATTATTTTATACCAGGTAAGTATAAAAATATCCGAAATTATTATCAAAAAACAAGAAAGGGAAAAGACCAAATCAGAATTAAAAAAATAAATTAATGCGCAATGGTAAAAAACGCAACTGTTAGTGCTTATATTTTAAAACATGAAGATTATTCCAATATATTGAATAGATTGAGGAATATTCTGTTAGCCACGCCCTTAATAGAAACGGTGAAATGGGGAATACCAATATATACATTTGATAACAAGAATTTGGTTGGAATTGGAGCTTTTAAAAATCATGTGGGTTTGTGGTTTTTTCAAGGAGCATTAATAAATGACAAGTATGGGGTATTAAAAAATGCACAGGAAGGTAAGACCAAGGCAATGAGGCAAATTCACTTTAACAATATGGGTGATATCCATGAGAAGATAATTTTGGAATATGTAAATGAAACTATTCAAAATCAAAAATCCGGATTGGTAATTAAACCTCAAAAAAATACTAGCGAGCTTGTAGTACCTAAAGAATTGAATGATCTTTTTAAAAAAAACAATCAATTTAAAAGCAGTTTCAACGGTCTTACTATGGGAAGAAAAAGAGAATATGTTGAATATATTGAAACCGCTAAAAGAGTAGCCACAAAATTAAGTCGAATTGAAAAAATCTTCCCATTGATTATGGAAAACAAAGGGCTTTATGATAAATACAAGAAATGTTAATCCAAAAATATGATATTAAGAGCAGAAAATATTATTAAAATATATGGCAGCCGAAAAGTTGTTAAGGGAATTTCTTTACAGGTTGAACAAGGTGAGATAATAGGGTTATTGGGCCCAAATGGAGCGGGTAAAACAACTTCATTTTATATGATAGTAGGAATGTTAAAACCCAATGAGGGTAATATCTATCTTGATGAGGAAAATATTACAAAAGATTCCATGTATAAACGAGCCCAGAAAGGAGTTGGTTACCTGGCACAGGAAGCATCTGTGTTTAGAAAACTATCTGTTGAAGATAATATTATGTCAATTTTGCAATTTACCAAGTTGTCAAAAAAAGAGCAAAAGGAAAAGCTCGAATCTCTTATTGATGAATTTGGATTAGACCATGTAAGAAAAAATAGAGGAGATTTATTATCTGGAGGCGAAAGAAGAAGAACTGAAATCGCCAGGGCTTTGGCTTCTGACCCAAAATTTATTTTGCTTGATGAACCCTTTGCTGGCGTTGATCCAATTGCTGTAGAAGATATTCAAAACATCGTGGCTCATCTTAAAGACAGAAATATTGGTATTTTAATAACCGATCACGATGTCCAGGCAACGCTTGCTATTACTGATAAAACTTATTTAATGTTTGAAGGTGGAATTTTAAAAGAAGGGACTCCTAAAGAATTGGCAGACGATGAAATGGTGAGAAAAGTGTATCTTGGAGAAAGCTTTGAACTAAAGGAAAGAAAAAAGAAAATAAAGAAGCCTTAATACAATGAACTTGTCATCATACTAAGGCTCACAATCAAAATCTAAATTTTATAAGTAATCTTCTTCTCTTCCTAATAGATTACCATTTTCATCCATTTTTAAATCGTGTTTGGATTTTCCATTATCGATTTTAACGGTATATACTTTTTTATTGTTTTCAACAATATATGTTGTACTCAATATTTTATAACCTTTCAATGAATTTACCTGATTCCTTACTTTTTTAGGTAATTTTTTAAATTCAATTTTATTTACTGTTTGCTCATTTTCCTGTCCATATGTAGAAAAACTTAGTATGATCAGCAACATTAAAACCAATGTTATTCTTATTTTTTTCATAACTCCTTTTTTTATTTTCGCTTTTTCATTTCTTACCATCTTGAGGCTCTCTTGGTATCAAAATCATACCCCAGAGTTAACAAGAAAGTCCCTGCATGATTTAACTCTTCAGCTTCATTTATATTGTATTGATATGCAAATCCTGCATAAAATTTACTCTTTTTTAATCCTAACATGGGTACGATAGCTGATGGTTTAAAACTTTGATCGTTAAAAAATCTTGTACTGAACCCAGCCCAATAATATCCATCATCAGTTATTTTTTTTGCTTTAAGGTTTGCATCTGTAATCGAACGATTATCGCTTTCAAAATATTTGAAATATAATGAAGGTTCCAATTCTATAGTCCCATCGCTTAATTCAAACACATAACCTGTATAAATATAATAATTACGCAATTTTTTAGGCTCAGTATCATCAAATGCTTTAACGTTTTTATTTAAAATATTTGAGGCATTAAAACTTATATAATATTGTTTTATTCTATAAAGAAATGCCGCATCAAAATTTGAATTAAAATTTGATATATTTCCTCCTAAATTCGGATCATCGTTTGGATCTTCAAAATCTGACACATCAATTTTAAATTGAACGAATTTATAAGATAAGCCAAAGGAAATATAGTGCTCATTTGATTCATTAATAGTTAAATGATGAGCAAAACTTAATTGCCCTCCTATTTGAGAAGTATTTCCATTCCTGTCAACATATAAAACCCCACCTGTACCCGATCTTTCAAGAATAGGTGCATCATATGATAAAGTTTGGGTATTTGGTGCATTTTTTAATCCAACCCATTGAAAAGCTCCACTTAATCTCAACCTTTGAACATTATCTATTCCTGCATAGGCAGGAGAAATTACAAATGGATTCTCTACAAGGTATTGAGTATAAGGTGTTAATTTAAACTCCTGAGCCTCGGTTGTATATGATAAAAGCAATAATATCGCTAAAACAATCAATTTCTTCATATCAATATTTATCTAACTAATGTGAAATTTCCTTTAAACTCTCTATTATCTGATGACTCGTTTAATCTAATCACATACCAATAATCACCACTTGGTAAGGGTTTATTATCATAGGTTCCATCCCATGCATATTGGGTTCCTTGATAGTTTCCTATAATTCTTTGATATCGGTCAAATACCTTTACGGTTATATTTGGATAAATGGCAATATTTATGGGATACCATGTATCATTAATACCATCTCCTTCCGGCGTGAAAAAATCTGGAATTTCAATATCTAAAAACTCTAAGAAAACTGTTTGTTCTATAATACAACCTTTCGCATCTCTAACAAAAAATGTGTAATCTCTCGATTCTCTTATAACTAATGTATAGGTGGAACCATAATCATCATTATTATCAATACTATATTCATATCCAGATCGTCCACCACTAGCAACAATTTCATACTCATTCATATCGGTATTAACAATGCTGAAAACGATTGGAGTATAATCTTCTACTTCTAAAACTACGGGCTCATCAGAACAACCATAATCGTTATGCGATACTGTTACTGTACGTGATCCTTTACCCACATTTTCAAAGATTCCTGAAGAATTGCTTTGTCCACCATCAAGATGAAAGGTTACTTCATTTTGATATATTGGATCAACTTGAGCAATTATTATGCTGCCACCTCCATTTTCACATGAAAAATCAGTAGTTGCTGTTAATTCTAGATAAATTAGTTGTTCAATTTCAATGGTATTTGAAGATTCACAAATATTCGAACCTCTCTCCTTCTTAACTAATAGTTCATATACACCTTTTGCAAGACCCGTAAAATTAGGTGAACTTTGATAGTTTATGCCATCAATACTATAGGTTACTGTATGGCCTTGATTATTGGCCATATTTACATTTATTTTTCCATCTGTATCTCCAACACAAATAATATCTTCGCTAGTAATCACATAATCCATTTCAGGGATGAATCCTACGGCAATATTTGTTGGCATCGTACAGCCATTAGCATCTTTTACAATAATCTCATAGGTTTTTTCAGAACTAACAGAAAAAACATTTTCAGTTTGATAATTTAATCCTCCATCAATACTGTATTCATAAGGTGCAATTCCTCCAGTGGCAAAGGCTTCAACACTACCATTTACAATGGTTCCATTACAAATTGCCACATCTTCAATTAAACTTGAAGTTGGAACTAATAAGGTGGGTTCCGTAACCGTAAAATCTGAAACATCAAAACATCCTCCATCATTGATTGATTTTATACTGTAATCTCCAATAGGCAAATTGGAAAAGGTATGGGTATTTGAAGTGGTATTATTTTTAGAAGTATATAAATTTCCTCCTTGATATAGCTCATATGTGTATGATGGTGAACTTTCATTGATGGTAATTTGAACACTTCCATTACTATCTTTACATAAAGCTTGAATAGGAGTTACAGTAACATCTAAACCTAAAACAGTAACTGTTCTAATGGTTTCTGTACAACCTGTTCTTCTTTGTGTTGCTGTATATACCCCAGAACCATTTACGGTAACTTCCTTCGTATTACTTATTACATTACCATTTTCATCGGTCCATATATAGGTGTCATAACCATCATCCCCTTGAAATGTTAAATTATTATTACAAAAGAATAATTCCGAATCAAATGAACATGAGCTGGTATCAACAAATAAATCCATCGTTCCAACATTTCCTAAGCCACATCCATTTACTCCATTAAATCCAGGTTGCCCTGAAACATTTTGACCAGAAGTTTCTCCATCATAATATGACATGATACTATTTTCCAGAAGATTTGTACAAGCATCGGAATAATCAAAACATTGATCAGATGCGGTAACTTGATATCGAATATCATGTGATGTTGACAGGGTTCCTCTTTCTACTAATGAGGCATCAATGTCAAATCTCAATTCTCTAGTTGCTGAATTATAATTGTGAGTAACTCCTGTAGGTAAAACAATACTGCTTTCATCAAAGGTTACATTAAAAGGCAATACATTTAAAATATAAGTGTTTTCCGCATTATCCGTCCCCACATTTTGAAAATTAATATTATACCATACCGTAGCCCCTAATGGTACTGGGGAGGCATGCGTAATTTGATTGCCGGAAGTATCCTCAACACTTGTTAAAACTTCCAATACCGGCTCAATTATATTAACAGCAAAAGTGTTTAAATATGTATAGATATGATCTCCACCAGATGAGTTTGTTACCCGTACTGTTGCTCCTGTTTCATTATTCCCAATTAATACATTACCTGGGTTTAAATCTGTCAAATTCAATAATTTTTGATCCCAACCCAAAGTATTCGTACTATTAACATTACGATTTATAACGTGAGCACCATCTTTTGTTATTTTACTATTAAAAAAATTATTTGCATCGTTTTCCGCATCAAATAAAGCAGTAAAACCGGCATTTGCATCGGACTTAAACAGCATTTGATCTCCAGTCCATCCCAAGTCACCTTCTAAGGCGCCCACTCCAATTCTACCTTCTACTGGGCCGGCAGGAGGTGTGACAAAACCTGAATAAGAAAAATCAACTACGTTATTTGGTGAATTCCTTACAGCAGAAAAACCATCAAAGGTTGAAATAAATTTTCTTGATTCATTGGGATCTTCATAAACAATTACCAATGACCAACCCGCCGAATTATTAACACCTTGTCGTGTACTTATATTAGCTACTGCATAATTTCCGGAAGGATTGGAAGTAGTAGTTAACAAACTGGTTACGTCTTTATAATACATTCTATCTATGGATGTATCAGCTGTTATATCTTGGTATCCACCACCGGGAATCTTAAATTTAACCTGATCTGGTGCTGATATAATTGAATCTCTCATTGCACCCCAATATAAGCCCGCATAAACAACCCTATTACAGGCGTTGGTCGAGAATCCGGCAATACTGGAATTAAATGTAGATGCATTATTATCAACATCTATAAAAACCATATCGATAAAATTATTCTGAGTATTACCATTATATGGCAAAGTTGCGTTTTCACCTACACTCGAATTTCCAATAATGGTTAAATCACCATTAATACCCTGTGTTTCATATCGTTTCGCAAAGGGAACCGTAGTTTGTGAATAGGAAAATAGTGGGACTAAAAATAATAGTAAAAAAAGATATTTATGTATTACTGCTTTCATAACAAATATAATTTAATTGTAAAATTGAATAAATTATGTAATGATAAAAACAGGGAGAGGATTTATATCATATTAAATATAACACCCTAATAACCTTAAAACACTTAAAAAATTGTATCATGTGACAAAATATTTTTAATCAATTGGTCTATTTAATCACAATTAGATTAAATTTACCCCCTGAATTAAATGAAAATAATAATATTTTAAACAAACTTTATGAAATTACTAAAATTTAAAAAATCTAACTTTTCCTTAATTATTTTAAGTCTTTTTATCTCATTTGCTGTGAGCGCTCAAGTAGGTGGTTGGAATGCAGAGCTGTCTAAAGAATCTAATGAAGCGTTAAAAAAAATGATAGAAACAACTCCCAAGCTTCAAACATATCTAGATAAGGCTTACGGATATGTTATATTTCCAAAAGTAACCAAAGCTGGTTTGATTATTGGTGGAGCCGGAGCCAAGGGAATGGTCTATAAAGGCAAAGAAGCTGTTGGAGAATCTGGGTTAAAACAAGCAACACTGGGACTACAAGCGGGTGGTCAACAATACAGTGAAGTTATATTTTTAGAAAACAAGGAATCATATGAGCATTTTATCAACGGTAGATTGAAGTTTGATGGACAAGCATCTGCAATAGCTATAAAAAAAGGTGTTTCACTTGATATAGCCTATAAAGATGGAGTTGCAGTCTTTACCCAAGCAATTGGAGGTTTAATGTTTGAAGCATCCTTAGGTGGGCAACATTTCACTTATAAACCTAAAAATTAACTAACTATATATAACTAACTACATGCAAGGCTACTTAACTCATTAAGTAGTCTTGTATTTGTTATTTAAATTTTCAATCACAGATAGAACTATATATAAAATTATTAATAAAGGAATCGCTACAGTTTTTAAAAATATCAACATCAAAATTGACAATACCAAAAATACAAACTTCGTCTTATTATCCTTCCAAGAATAATTCTTAAACTTCAAAGAAAATAAAGGAATTTCAGCATTTAATAAATAACTTCCCAATATTGTTATTGATATCAATACATAAATATTGTTTATCAGATCTATAGAAAATTGATCATTTGAATAATGCAATATCAAAGGGAGAGAAACAATAAATAAAGATAATGCAGGCGTTGGCAGTCCAATAAAAGAACCCGATTGTCGTTCATCAATATTAAATTTTGCCAAACGACATGCAGATGCCAAAGGAATTAATAAACCTATAAAAGGAATAAAATAAAAATAGATTTCTGAATATCCTTGCCAATTACCAACTTCACTGGATATTTCCATGAAATATTTATCTTTCGATGCAAATAAAATTAATTGGAACATAATAATCCCTGGGACAAGACCAGAAGTAACCATATCTGACAAAGAATCTAGCTGCTTTCCAAAATCCCCTTCAACATTGAACTTTCTAGCAAAGAATCCATCAAAAAAATCAAAAAAGATTCCTAAAAAAACTAAAAAAGCTGCTTCAACTAGCCTGTCAGTTACAGCCATTAAAACAGCTATTGTTCCAGACAACAAATTTAAAAGGGTAAAAATATTTGGAATTTGTTTTTTTAACATAATTGATATTTTGTATGGTAAAAATAATAAAATTATGCAAAACCAATCTTTATAATCAAATTACATTTTCTTTTAAATCAATAGGTTTAAGTTATTCTTTTTATTTTAATAAGCTGTTAATAAAATTAGCTTGTTATTTTTTATTTTTTCCGCTTAATTCTTACTTTAGCATCGCTATATAATCCAAATCATTTAATGGCAGATCAAAATACTTATACAGAAGATAATATTCGTTCTTTAGATTGGAAGGAGCATATCCGAATGCGGCCGGGTATGTATATTGGTAAACTGGGAGATGGATCGGCAGCAGATGATGGTATTTACATTTTAATTAAGGAAGTTCTGGACAACTCTATTGATGAATATGTGATGGGTGCTGGTAAAACGATTGATATAACAATAAGAGATGATCGTGTAACTATTCGTGATTACGGCCGAGGAATTCCTCTGGGAAAAGTTATTGATGTAGTTTCAAAAATGAATACAGGAGGAAAATATGATTCAAAAGCCTTTAAAAAATCGGTTGGATTAAATGGTGTCGGTACCAAAGCTGTGAATGCTTTGTCTTCATTTTTTAGAGTACAGTCCATAAGAGACCAAAAAACAAAAATTGCTGAGTTTGAACAAGGAAATTTGCTTACAGACATTCCGGTTGAAGATTCAGGATCGAGAAAAGGAACCAAAGTAACCTTTACACCGGATCCAGATATTTTTGCACATTTCAAGTATAGAAATGAATATGTTGTGAAAATGATCAAAAATTATGTGTATTTAAATACGGGTTTGACGATCATTTTTAATGGTGAAAAGTATTTTTCAGAAAATGGCTTAAAAGATCTTTTGGATGAAAATATAGCTGAAGAATCCAAACTTTTCCCTATTGTTCATTTATTAGAAGACGATATTGAAATTGCACTTACCTATAGTAAATCACAATATAGTGAAGAATTTCATTCTTTTGTAAATGGCCAACACACTACACAGGGAGGAACCCATCAAAGCGCATATAGAGAGGCTGTGGTTAAAACTATACGTGATTTTTTTGGAAAGAATTATGATGCAGCAGATATTCGGAAATCAATTGTTACAGCCATCAGTATCAAAGTAATGGAACCAGTGTTTGAAAGTCAAACCAAAACCAAATTAGGCTCTACCGAAATGGGTGGTGGATTACCAACTGTTCGAACTTTTATCAATGATTTTGTCAAACGACGTTTAGATAATTATTTACATCGAAACCCTGAAGTCGCGGAAAAAATTCAAGGAAAAATTTTACAAGCTGAAAAGGAACGAAAGGAATTATCTGGAATAAGGAAAATTGCCCGAGAAAGAGCTAAAAAAGCCAGTCTTCATAATAAAAAATTACGAGACTGTCGTGTTCATTTAGGTGATATGAAAAAAGAAAATCGGTTGGAAAGCTCCTTGTTTATTACTGAAGGGGACTCTGCAAGTGGTTCAATTACAAAATCAAGAAATGTGAACACTCAAGCTGTTTTCAGTTTGAAAGGTAAACCATTAAACTCTTATGGCTTAAGTAAAAAGATAGTCTATGAAAATGAAGAATTCAATCTACTTCAGGCTGCCTTAAATATTGAAGATGGAATTGAGAA
>JAUXGV010000049.1 GCA_030621915.1 Flavobacteriaceae bacterium | reverse complement strand
GCAAGGTTTAACACAAAAAAAGAATTACAAAGAAAATAATAATTGATAAATTGTTATAAAACAAAAAGAACAGCATGAGTACGGATAATAAAAAATGGTTTTCTTTAAATATGAATAGTGCTAAAAAATCTTCAGATTCAGATTCACGTTCTTGTGGATGTGGAAAAACTTCAGGAGGATGTGGCTCATCTACTAATACTCAACTTAGTGATACCGATTTTGATGCTGCAGTAGATGCTTCAATCGGTGAAGAAATGCATAAAGATGGTTTCGATCAGGTTTTTGATGTAAAAATGGATCGTCGTACAGCTTTTAGAAAATTAACGGCCAGCTTGGCTATTGGAGCAGGGGCAGTATCTACTGCCTGCAGTGTTACTTCTGAGGATGAAGCAAAAGAAAAGGCGCAAATTGATTGGGAAGAGCAGTTTAAAGGGAATTATAAATTGATGGAAGATAATGAGAAAAAAGGTACCGTTGAGAGACTGGTTCGGTCTTATCAATTGAGAACCGGAAAAACAATTAGTTTATCATCTGCCAATGCAAAAGAAGATGTTCTTTTTGGTTATGCCTTTAATATTTCCAAATGCCAGGGCTATATGGATTGTGTAAGTGCTTGTGTAGAAGAAAATAATCAAGATAGAAATTCTCAGATGGAATATATCCGAATCCATGAAATGAAAGATGGAAAGGGATTGAATTTTGGTGAAGCTGATGATAATTATTATCATGAAGTACCTGCGGAAGGTCACTTTTATATGGGTACACAATGTTTTCATTGCGATAATCCTCCTTGTATTGAGGTTTGTCCGGTTCAGGCCACTTGGCGGGAAGAAGACGGACTGGTTGTTGTTGACTATGACTGGTGTATTGGATGCAGATATTGTATGGCAGCCTGTCCTTATGATGGAAGAAGATTTAATTGGTCCAAACCTGAAGTTCCAGAGGATGAGGTGAATCATAACCAGCACTATTTGGGAAACAGGATGCGTAAAAAAGGTGTGATGGAAAAATGCACCTTTTGTGTCCAAAGGTCTAGGGCAGGGAAGGATCCCGCTTGTGTAGAAGCCTGTCCAACAGGAGCACGAATCTTTGGAAATTTATTGGACCCTAATAGCACGATAAGATGGGTGCTTGAGAATAAAAAAGTTTTTCGATTAAAAGAAGATTTGGGTACCGAACCCAAATTCTGGTATTTTATGGATTAGAAAGAAAGGATAATTTATAAATTAAGATGAGCACGAATAGAATTCAATATAAGATTAAAAAATTTTATTAAAATGAGAAGACTTAAAGTTTTTGGGAGTTTGGTCAAAGATAGTTTTGATATTATTACTCATGGGTCTAAAAAATATCATTTATGGATGGGTTTTTTAACTTTTGGAATGCTTGTGGGGATGTATTGTTATTCAATTCAAATAGATGAGGGATTGAGTGTTACGGGAATGACTGATCGGGTTAGTTGGGGCTTGTACATATCAAATTTCACATTTTTAGTTGGCGTTGCAGCAGCGGCAGTTATGTTGGTTATGCCCACCTACGTATTGAAAGATATTGATTTTAAACAGGCGGTTCTCATAGGTGAAGGAATAGCAGTTGCAGCCTTGATTATGTGTTTGGCCTTTGTGGTTGCCGATATGGGAGGCCCATCGGTTCTTTGGCATATGATTCCTGGAATTGGGGTATTTAATTTTCCAAATTCCATGCTTACCTGGGATGTAATCGCTTTAAATGGTTATTTAGTAATAAACATTACCATTCCCTTTTACATACTTTTTAGACATTATCAGAATAAGGAAGCGAAGAAAAAAGTTTATATTCCAGGTGCCTTTATATCCGTTTTTTGGGCTGTAGGAATTCATTTGGTTACCGCTTTTTTATATCAAGGGTTGCAAGCAAAACCTTTTTGGAACAATGCCTTATTGGGGCCTCGTTTTCTAGCCTCAGCCTTTGCTGCCGGGCCTGCATTGATTATTTTGGTATTGGCCATTATCAGATCTCATACAGCATTTAAAATTGAAGACAAAACCATTAAAAAAATAGCCTTGGTGGTCACCGTTGCGGCTCAAATAAATTTAATTATGCTAATTTCTGAGTTGTTTAAGGAATTTTATGCACCAACACATCATAGTGAAAGTGCCTATTATTTATTTTTTGGTTTGCAGGGTAAAAATGCCTTGATGCCATGGATTTGGACTGCTATACCTTTGAATGTTTTGGCAACAATTATCTTGACTTTCCACAAACTTCGAAATAATTTAAACATCCTGTATTTTGCATGTTTTATTTTATTTATAGCCATATGGATAGAAAAAGGTTTTGGATTAATCGTACCTGGTTTTATTCCTGGTCCCTATGGTAAGATTGCGGAATATACACCTACAGGTATTGAAATTGGTGTTACATTGGGTATTTGGGCCATGGGAGCTTTTGTATTTACGATTCTTGCCAGAACAGCTATTGGCATAGAAGTGGGTAAACTGAGGTTTAAAAAAGATTAAAAACCTAGTTGATAATCTTCACTCTTCCAATAATCTTGGATCAAATACTAAAAGAGAAAATGATTAGTTTAATAAGGGCTGGTATTTATCTTATTTGGCTAGTTTCCAATTACTAATATCCTGATCAAAGGAAGTTGCAGCTCTAAACATTCCATACATACTTGTAACATTAGGAATTTTCCAAAGAGTAATGTCTTGATTGAATGAAGCTGCTTCACCAAACATATCATCCATATTTTTAACATTAGAAACTTTCCAACCTGTAATATCCTGATTGAAAGAAGAAGCTTTTCCAAACATATTATTCATATCTTGAACTTTGCTAACATTCCATTTACCAATGGGTTGATCAAAAGCCTTGGCAGCATAGAACATTTGATTCATATAGATCACTTGTCCAACATCCCAATTATCTAAAGGTTTATTAAATTGAATGGCTTTAGAAAACATATTGCTCATATTAGTAACTTTGCTCACATTCCAGTTTTCTAAGTTTTGATTAAAAAAAGTTGCATTGGAAAACATACTTCTCATATTAGTGACATTACTTACATTCCATTGACCCAATGGCTGATTAAATTTCCCTGATTTACGAAACATAAACATAAAACTCATATCTGTTACTTTACCAACATCCCAATCATTTAAGGGTTGATTGAATACATTAGCCTGACGAAACATGTTACTCATATCAGTAACATTTCCTACATGCCAACTATTGATATTTTGGTCAAATGCCAATGCCTTGATAAACATAAACCTCATGCTTGTTACTTGAGCCACATCCCATTTATCAAGACCTTTATTAAAAGCTAATGCTTCTCTAAACATATAATTCATGTTTACAACATTTGACACATTCCAATCATTGATTTCCTGATTAAAAGATTTTGCCGATCTAAACAATCCTTCCATATTAGTAACTTTGTTAACATTCCAGGCATTTATATTTTGATTAAAAGATAAGGCTCCTCTGAACATATTACTCATATCATTAACATTAGAAACATTCCAGCTGCCAATATCCTGATTAAAAGATTTTGCCACATAAAAAAGATGGTTCATATTATAAATATTGCTCACATCCCAATGATTCATCTCTTGATTAAGAGTTGAACATCTTGCAAACATATAGCTCATATTAGTTACCTGGCTTAGATCAGGAGCATCTTTCGCATATATTTCTAGGTTAGTTGCTCCATTAAAAGAGCCATGCATGGATCTCCATTGAATTTCCCCCCATTGATCTACGGATAATATTTTTTCTGAGTCACCTTCATTATTAAAATATATTCTTGGAAACTTCCCTCGAATTCTAATTGTATAAACTCCGGCAGTAGAAAAATCATGGGTAATATTCCCTTTAATACCAATTTCATCAAAAACCCCATCATTGTTCCAATCTACATCAAAAGAATATCCATCACCTTCAGTAGGAATAGATATTGAGGACGCATTTGATTTACCCGGGTGATCTGTTTTCCAGGTTGTTATAAAGCTATTTTTGGATTCAGATAAAGTTTGGGTATAACCAAAATGAAAGCTTGAAAATATAATCAAATAGATCCAATTAATAAATCTAAATGAGACGAACCGCATGATTGAGTCTGATAAATGGTACCCCATATTATACATTTTCTTTTTTAATTATAAAATGGTATTTAAATTAAAAATAAATAGATCTATTATAAAGCTATTTTATTATAGAAAATTAAAACTTATTTTGGGGCTAAATATTGCTTCCTTTAAGACTATTTCCAATTATTAGGACAATTAAAAAAAGTTAAACTGAGTTTTTTTTAAACCCATGTCTGTTATTAAATAAAAAAGGCCCACCGTAAGGTGAGCCAAATTTATATGATAAAAAGTTTAATTATCATCATCTTCCTCTTCTTCTTCCTCTTCTTCAACTTCATCAACGGCTCTTACCACCTTAATAATACGATATAAATGTGAATTTCTAGGCCCTGCATAATTTGCCTCCAAATTATCAAAAAAGCCCTCAGGAAATTCCATGTTATCGCTAAATGTTTCGGAAAGTGCATCATGCATATTGGAATAAAAATCGTAAGAAGCACTTGAATAAGGGAATTCGTTGGAAACAGGAGATACAACAATTGAATTTCCCCATCCTTTCATTGTAGTTATTCCTTGATCCATTGCCTTTTGAGCCAAGGGCGCCCAAGTATTATTTTCAAATTCAAAATGTATTCCAACATTTTTGGTGTTGTGATAAATTAGGTGGACATATTTAAAATCTCTATCCGGATTAGCATTATTTACTTCAACCCAATTCATTTTTCGTAAATAAATGATATCAGTTCTAGTACATAAATTTTCGGTATGTATATCCGTAGGTTTCACATTTGGAAAAAGTTTTTCAACACTTCCCCACATCAAATCTGCTTCATCCATCCTATTATAAGAATTGATAGTTAAAACATTGGGTGTTTTCTGAATATTATCTCCACCAACTTTCTGTAAAATGGCCCAATACGTTAAATTTCCTTTTTTCATTTCATTTTCAGCAAGTTTACTATAGTATGTGGTTTCACGCTTTAAATATTCCTCCATATTTTCTTGTGCCACATGTCTGTATTCGTGAGTTGTAACTTCTTGTGAATTAATAAATTGAAGGGACAATAAAAACGATAGTAAAATTGTTAAATTTTTTTTCATAATCTGTTGGTTTTGTTTGAGCCATTAAGGTAATGAAATACAATTAATTATCAAAATAATAAATAAATTTATTCAGAAAATTACGGTTTATGACAAACAATTAACAATACATCTTAAACTTTTCTACAATTCGGTAAGCCAAATTCATTTACGAAATTTTGTGCCTATATATTTGTGCCAAAATAATTGAAAAAAATTAATTACCACTTAAGGAATAAAATTATGACAACTTTAGAATTAAACATGTTACAAAAAATATGAGAGAAGTACTTTTATGAATGGAAGAATTACCAATAAATATTATTGGAATAATCTAAGACATTTTAGGTAATTTATTTTTTTGTTTTTAATTAGATTCATAGGAGAACAAAATTAACCAGAGAATATCGGTTTTTTTGGCCAATTAATTGATAATTATAGAGTTTATATATTTTCATTTCTTTTATTAGCTTCAATTTTAATTTTTTGTACCTTGTCAGCCATATTATTCGCGCTATATGGCTAATAGAAGAGAGTTCTTAATTAAATCAGGGGTCCTAACAGCTGGGACTTTTATTTTCCCGTCATGGGTGGATTTTGAATCTTCTAAAAAGGTTAAAAATACTGGTATTCAACTATATACCTTTAGAAAGGAAATGGCAGATGATGCTATAGGTACCTTAAAGAGAATTGCTTCTTTAGGATTTAAAGAAATTGAAACGGCAAGAAGTAACGAAGGTCATTACTATGGCTTGGGACCAAAAGGGATGAAAAACATTTGTGATGATTTAGGAATGACCCTAAGAAGTGGGCATGTACATATGGATAAGGATTGGCTCAAAACATTAAATGATGCGGTTGAAGCTGGACAGGAATATGTAATTGTTTCTACCATGCCTTCAAAAGGACAAACAGTTTCAAATTATAAATCGGTTGCAGAAATTTTTAATAAAGGTGGAGAGACAGCGAAAAAAATGAATCTGAAACTTGGTTATCACAACCATGCCTATGAATTTGAAGTAGACCATGGTAAGGTTTTATATGATGTGTTGTTAGAGAACACTGATGCAGCATTGGTTCATATGGAGTTGGATCTTGGATGGGTCATTATGGGAGGAAAAGATCCTTTGGATTATTTTAAAAAATTCCCCGGACGTTTTCCATTATGGCATTTAAAGGATATGGATTTGAAAGCTAAACATAGTACGGAATTTGGAAAGGGAAACTTAGATATTATATCGATGTTTAAAAATAGTGAACTTTCCGGATTAAAATATGCCTTTGTTGAGCAAGAGGAATATACCAGTACTCCTTTGGAAAGTATGAAAATGAATATGAAATATTTAGGTAAAATTAATTATTAAAAGAAAACATTAAAATTAACGAATGGCAAAATCACAACAGACTTTTGGAAAATCAGAGAAGGAGAAAAAACGTTTAAAAAAACGAGAGGATAAAAAGAAAAGAAAGGAAGAAAGAAAAGCAAATTCTAAAAAAGGAACTGGCTTTGATAATATGATTGCTTATGTTGATGAATTTGGACAATTAACAGATACTCCACCAGATCCATCGAAAAAAATCATTGTTGATGCAGAAAGTATTGTAATTGGAATTCCGAAAAAAGTAGAAGGAGAAGAGGATACAAGTTCAAACCGTCAAGGTAAGGTTTCATTTTTTGACAGTTCAAAAGGCTTTGGTTTTATAATAGATGGCATGACTCAGGAGAAATTCTTTGTCCATGTGAGTGGTTTGATTGATGAAATTGCAGAAAATGACAAAGTGGAATATGAATTGGAAAAAGGTATGAAAGGGATGAATGCGGTTCGGGTAAAAAAAATATAATAGGATTATAATCTTATTAACAATATCAAAAAAAACAGGCAATTGAGCCTGTTTTTTTATTTTATCCTTTAGTTGAGGATTGTGTATATTTATATTTTAAAATTCTTTTATGGGTTTAATTCATAAAAATAAATTTATTATATGCTTGTGTAGCATCTTAATTTGTTCATGTGCTACTTATAAGGAGCAATATGGTGAATCTGCAATGGGTTGGGATTCAAAAGAAGCTGGTACTCAAAATGAAATCGATCATACATTTTATTTCATCGGGGATGGTGGTAAGTCGAGTATTGAAAAGAATAATGTTTACTTCAAAAAGTTTCAAGAAGAAATTTCTTTATCAAATAAAAACACAACCGTATTGTTTTTAGGAGATAATATCTATGAAAATGGAATGCCAAAAAAGAATGATCCGGATAGATTATTGGCAGAAAATATTTTAGATGCTCAAATAGCACTGGTTAATAATTTCAAAGGACAATCCATTTTTATACCAGGGAATCACGATTATTACAATGATGGAATTAAAGGATTAAAAAGAGAATCCAAATATATAATTAGTCAACTTAATGACAAAGATGCATTTTTACCAAATAATGGTTGCCCAATTGAAAAAGTGGATATTTCAGAGAAAATTGTCTTAATAATTGTTGATTCTCAATGGTATCTGGAAAATTGGGACGAACAACCTGCTATTAATGATGACTGCGATATAAAAACACGCGAGCAGTTTTTTTATGAGTTTGAAAGTTTAATCAAAAAGAATGCAGCCAAAACTACACTTATTGCAATGCATCACCCCATGTTTTCAAATGGACCTCATGGAGGTCAATTTTCAATGAAGCAACAACTGTATCCTTCTAATGGCAAAGTTCCTTTGCCCATTATTGGTTCAATTGCTAATGTGTTGAGAAAAACAGGGGGTATTGTGTCACAAGATCTTCAAAATTCGATGTATTTACATTTCAAAAAAAGAATAGTAACTCTATCTCAAAAATCACAGAAAGCTATTTTTGTAGCTGGTCATGAGCATAGTTTGCAATATATTTTTAAGGATAATAAACCACAAATTATCAGTGGTTCAGGATCGAAATATTCTCCGGCCAGAGCCACTAATGGAGGTGAATTTTCATATGGTGGAATTGGATATGCCAAATTAGAAGTGTATAAAAATGGATCGACCTGGGTTTATTATTATTCGGAAAATGAAGGTAAAAGAAAGTTGCTTTTTAAAAAAGAGCTATATCCTCCCAATGAATCCAAAATGGAGTATAAATTTGATCTTGAAGTTCCAGATACAATAATTGCATCCATATATAGCGATAAATTAATGTCTGAAATAAGATCTTCAAATTCATTTTGGGGAGATCATTACAGAAAATATTACGGAAAAAAAATTGCAGCTCCAACGATGCTATTAGATACATTTCTTGGAGGTTTAATCCCTGTGAGAAAAGGGGGAGGTAAACAATCCCGTTCTCTACGTCTGGTGGATAAGGATGGAAAAGAATATGTGATTCGAGCTCTTATGAAGAGCGCTACAAAATTTTTACAGGCCACAGCCTTCATTGATCAATATATCGAAGGGCAATTTGATGATACATATACAGAGGATATTATATTTGATATTTATACCTCTGCGCATCCCTTTACACCTGTAACAATAGGGACTATGGCTGATGCTATTGATATATATCATACCAATCCTAAGATTTTCTATATTCCGAAACAAAAAGCACTCATTAATTTTAATGATGAATTTGGAGATGAACTATATATATTTGAAGAAAGAGCGTCTTCAGGCCATGGTGATTTGAAAAGTTTTGGGTATTCTGATAAATTGATTAGTACTTATGATTTGTTGAAAAAAATTAGAGAATCAGAAGATGATTATGTAGATGAATCAACGTATATAAGAGCACGTTTATTTGATATGGTACTTGGAGATTGGGATAGGCATCACGATCAATGGCGATGGGCAGAATTTAAACAAGGTAAAAAAACGATGTACAAACCAGTTCCAAGAGATAGGGATCAAGCCTTTTCAAAATTTGATGGCTTTTTACTGGAATTGGTAACCCGTTATGTTCCTGCAGTTAGTATGATGCAAGTTTATGATTATGAAATCAGAAATGTGAAGAAATTTAATGGCTCACCTTCTACGCTTGATATGTATCTGATTACTGAATCGAAATTCGAGGATTGGCAGAAACAAGTTCAGTTTTTACAAAAGAATATTACAGATGAAGTTTTGGAAGAGGCCTTTGATCTTTTACCAGATGAGGTAAAAACTGAAACCATTGATGAAATCAAATTGAAATTAAAGAATCGATTGAAAAATTTATCCCACATAGCCAAAACGTATTATGAATATTTGACAGAAAATGTAATTGTAAAAGGAACAGATAAAGATAATTGGTTCGAGATTGAAAGATTAAATGATGGAAATACTTCCATTAAAATATATAATATAAGAGATGATAAGAAAACATCCTTAATCCATAACAAAACTTATTTAAAGGATGAAACTCAAGAAATTTGGGTGTACGGATTTAATGAAAAAGATGTTTTTAGGGTTTTCGGAAATGGTAAAACGGATATAGCCATTAAAATTATTGGCGGCCAGAATAATGACAGGTATATTGTTGAAAATGGTAAAAAAATCACAATTTATGATTATAAATCAAAGAAAAATACATTTGAAACAAATAAAGGAAGACACAGGCTTACAGACGATTACGAAATCAATTCCTATCATTATAAAAAACATAAATATAGGCGTTATATGCCAATACCTATTCTAGGATATAATCCGGATGATGGTCTCAAACTTGGATTAAAGAATTTATTTACAGTTTATGGTTTTGAAAGAAATCCATTTTCTCAGCAACACACCCTAAATTTTAGTTATTACTTTGCCACTAAAGGTATTGATTTGATGTATAGTGGTGAGTTTGCAAATGTTTTTAATAACTGGAACCTTTTTGTGAAAGCCATATTTACAAGTCCTAATTACACAATAAATTATTTTGGCCTGGGTAATGAAACAGAGAATCTGGAAGATGAACTGGGGGATGATTATTATAGAGTAAGAGTTAGCGCAAGAACTCTTTATCCATCTTTTACATGGAGAGGAAGAATGGGGTCTAGGTTTGATTTAGGGGGGTCAATGGAAGGTGTTGAAATTGAAAATACTGAAGATAGGTTTATCAACACGGTTCCGAATTTACCAGAGGGGAGACAATATTATTTGGGAGCTAAGGCCTCATATCTTTATGAAAATTATGATAATAACGCCTTTCCAACTTTAGGTATGTCGGCTCAATTGGATACAGGATGGAAGACAAATATGAATAATTATGATGAAAACAATGCCTATATCACGCCTTCTCTTAGTATTAATTATAAATTAGTTTCTTCGGGAAGAATTGTTCTTGCAACAAAATTGAAAGCAAATTTCATCATAGGCGATAATTTTGAATTTTACAATGCAGCAAATATTGGAGGTAAAGATGGTTTAAGGGGTTATAGAAACCAACGATTTACAGGAGATACTTCTTATTATCAAAATACGGATATACGTTATAATTTAAGATCAATGAAAACGGGAATTATACCCATTCAAATTGGGTTATTTGGAGGGTTTGATTATGGAAGGGTCTGGTTGGAAGGTGAAGATTCTAATGATTGGAAAACATCCTATGGAGGTGGATTATCAATTGTAGGTGCCGAAATGTTGAATGTTAATTTGTCAATATTTAACTCTTTAGAAGGAGCCTACTTTAAAGTTGGCTTAGGTTTTGGTTTTTAATTGGAATCATAATATTTTGTAATTTTATACACATAATTAAATTTTTAATGATGTTAGAAAGTATTTTTTTTCAAGAGGTTAAAGACTTTGTATTTAACTTGTTCAAAAATTCATTGGATAATCGTTTGGTCTATCACAATTATAATCATACACTTCAAGTAGTAGAAGCTTCCAACGAAATAGCCATGGCTGAAAAAGTTGAACCGGATGATTTAGAAATTTTGCTGTTAGCAGCTTGGTTTCATGATACGGGATATATTGAAGGAGGTATTGATCATGAGAGTAAAAGTAAAGAAATTGTGGATCAATTTCTTAATGAAAGAAATTTTTCAAAAGGAAAAATTGTTAAAGTTCATGATATAATAGATGCGACAAAAATGCCACAAGAACCTGCTAATTTATTAGAGAAAATTATATGTGATGCCGATCTATTTCATTTGGGAAGTGAAAATTTCAAAGAAAATTCCAACTTATGGAGGCAAGAGTGTGAACTTTTTTGTGACGAAAAAAAAACCGAATTGGAATGGTTGAAGATTAATGAAAAGTTTTTATCAGACCATAAGTATTTTACAAATTTTGCTTTTGAAAAATTGAGTGCCCAAAAAACTTTGAATTGGATAAAGGCTCAAAAAGATTTGAATAAATTAATTGCAAAGGAGCAGGCCCAAGAGTTAAAAGAGAAAAATAAAATTGAAAATTTAAAACTAAAAAAATCTAAAAATATTTCTGGTGGCAAAGGAGTAGAAACTATGTTTAGGGTAACCCTTAGAAATCATATTAAATTAAGCGATATAGCAGATACTAAAGCCAATATACTACTTTCTGTCAGTGCCATTATGATGTCAATTGTCCTAACGGTTTTATTTCCAAAATTAGATAAGGCCGATAATTTTTATTTGGTTTACCCTACCATATTTTTTATATTAATTACCGTTGTCACCATGGTATTTTCAATTCTGTCCACACGCCCCAAAGTGACTTCCGGAAAATTTACAAAAGAAGACGTTGTCAATAAAAAGGTAAACCTTTTATTTTTTGGTAATTTTCATAAAATGCCTTTGATCGATTTCCAGAATGGAATGGTTGAAATGATTAATGACAGTGATTATTTGTACAAGTCCTTAATGAAAGATTTATATTTTTTAGGTATTGTGTTGGATAAAAAATACAAACTCTTGCGAATAGCATATACAATTTTTATGATTGGAATAATTGTTTCTATACTTAGCTTTTTAGTGTCGTTTGGCTTAATGGAGTACGGTAAAAATTGATTTTATTTATTTAAAACTTTTTTAAAACTATCTAAAGTTGCCTTTTCTTCGGATTGATTAAAATTTACGGATACACGCAAAGCCTTTAACCCGGTTGTTCCTTGTAGATCTTCCAATTGCAAATATTCAATTTCGGACATCAATACACTTTTTGATTGTAGATGTTTTATATACTTTACATATTCTTCAGCTTCATCAATTTGATTATAAACTATAGAGATTTTGCCAGGTTGAGTTAAACGTTGATCAGTATTTTTTATTTTTATTTTATCAATACGTTTTTTAATAATTTCATATCTGATATTATATGCACCGTCAACATCAAAATGTTTTTCGTCCATTCTAAATTTGATAGCCATGGGAGTTCCATGAACCAAAATTAAAGAAGCTACTTCCAATGGGTATGCCAATTCACTTTTTAATTGATAAGCTATATTTTCCATCTCACAAATCATTTCTAATTGCCATAGTCTTAAATTGTACAGAAACATTTCATTATAAGTACGATTTTCAACCAAAGATTGTCCTATATACATATTATGTTCAACCCCATCTGTTTTAAATCGCTCAAAATAATGAGGAAACATTTTTTGAGCTTCAATTTGTTTGGAGTCAATAAAATTTGCCAATTTTTCATTCAGTTGATTAACGCTTTCTTCATACTTTTTTCTCTCTTCATAAATAACATGAATTTGATCGTCAATTTGAAGCATATAATCCTCAATGGTTTTCTCTAACTCCTTATTCAACGTTTTTAAATGGTTAAAAACAGGGTAAATATCTTTCTTCAAAAAATAAGTTACAGCAACTTCGTCCCCAGAATCTAATTTATTCTCAATGGTTTCTTTATATTCATTAATTCTGAATATAAGGTCATTGTATATAGGTAAATCAAATATTTTTTTTGCCTTTTCAATAATTTTTGCTGCAAGATTTAATTGTTTGGCCAAATCCTTTTGAATGGCAGAATTTCTAAAAACGGATGATCCTTTGATATCACTTTGCCCATAAAGAGGGATTACATCTTTAAAAACAATACTTTTTAAATTTGTGGAGGCAGTATCATCAGATTCTAATTTAGCAATATGTTCTCTTGCTGCCTCATAGAATTTCCATTTAACGGTAGGATGCAATGAGGTATAATTTTCCTGGATAATTGACTCCAGCCTATTATCAAATTCCTCTAAATATCTTTGAGCTGCAACTTTAAAAACCGGAATAACGTCTTTGAGTTTATAGGCATTGATCGAATTCAATTCATATTTAATCTTAGAAGTCAATTCCATCACACCATAAATATCGTTATTAAGTCTCAAAGGAACTAGAATTATGCTTTGTATTCCTTTGCTCTTTAAGGTTTTGTAAAATCCATTAAAATTTGTTGCCACTCCATATTTTTCGATATTAGAAATAGCCAATAATTTCTTTTCCTTAAAAACTTTCGTTATAACTCCTTCGCAAAAATATTTCTCACAATCAAAATTTTTGTCCTGCCTCTGGGGCATGAGAACACTATTTTCCATATTGTAGTGATCATTGGTCAATCTATCTTTGTTAAGGTCAAATGTTGAAAAGTGAAATTTAATTGATTTTACACCAAATAATGAAGAGATACTTTCTTCAATTGATTCCAACGAATTATTATCCTGCTTTATTAAATCTTCTTTTAGATTAGAAATTAATTCATCCGGAGTTACATCAAATAAATTAACCAATCCAAAGCCTTTGAACTCATAGCTATCTATAGGGAATTTTTCTTTCCATAATTTAAAATTATCAAAATTGTCCAGTAATTCCTCCACATCTTCATCAGTTATTATTGGTGCATTATCCAATGCCTTTATTTTAAAAAAATCACCATTATACATAGATCTATAATGCCTCATGAAGCCTGTTTTTTTATTAGGGATATCATAATAAAAAGGTCTTTTAAAATCTATGTGTACATCATAACAAAAAGCCAAAATAAATACACATGACATAATATATAATTTATCCTCATCATAATTACGCATGGTAAATTCATAATCTTCTCCGGCATCTTCAATAATTTGTTTAAACCTATTTGAAAGTTTAAACATGGTAAATTCAAAAGGAATGGTTGCCGCTTTTATCTCGTTACTTAACAAAAGTTCGGGAAACAAAATATCCAACAACTTGCTAATTTCTTTTTGATAAGTATTCAAATTGTTAAAATCTTCAAATCCATCCCTTAAAATTGTATGCTCTCTATATTCCTCAAGTAAATGAAGAGATGTTGAATGTAAAAAATGATTTTTATCAGCAGCAATTTTTTCCATATAATTAAAAATTGCTTCAAAACTAATAATAAGCTTTAAAGGTAAATCGGACCGTTTCGATTTATTAGCGGGAAGTACTGTCATTTTTTTTACTTTAAACTAAATTGAATATAGATAAGACGTAAGTAATTATACAAAATTACGATTATTTTGATAATGATGTTAATTTGGTTTTTAAAACAAAGGTGAATCTGCAAAACCAATTATATCTTTTATCGTTTATTTTCATAGATTTATCTTTTTTGTTAATATTAACAATTTACCTATATTTGGCAATCTCATTTAAAAACAAAAAATTGCTTATTGAATACTTTATTGATAACGAGTATTTTATCCTATAAATCGTTTATATTTCTTTTTAGGTAAATAAAATTTTCAATTTAAATATTGATATTCAATATTTAAAAAAATGTTTTGGTATCGAGATTAATTAAAAAAATGATTAAAAAGCTATCTCTAATAATCGCATTGGTTTTGCTCCCATTAATTTCGGTTAGTCAGGGAACATTTCCCATTTATACAGACTACCTTTCTGATAATGTATTTTTAATTCACCCGTCAGCGGCCGGAATTGGCAATTGTGGTAAGTTGAGATTAACGGCAAGACAGCAACTTTTCGGACTTGAAAATGCTCCCTCATTGCAAACTTTGAGCTTGCACTCAAGAGTTAATGAAAAAATGGCCGTTGGTGGCATACTTTTCAATGACGAAAATGGTTATCATTCACAAAGAGGAATTGTAGGAAGTTATGCCTATCATTTGAATTTTGGTCGAGATGATGCTTTAGAACAATTATCATTTGGACTTTCTTTTATGTATGTTCAAAATTCGGTAGATCAACGTGCTTTTGTCACTCCATTGCCAGACCCGATATTATCCCAGATTGTAGAATCTGCAGGATATTTTAATTCTGATTTCAGCGTTGCTTACCATTTTCTAGACGCCTATTCCTATTTTACAGTGAAAAATTTATTGCTGACATCTATGAATTTTGAAGACTATTCATATGATTCCCTTAATTTGCGAAGGTATTTGATGACATTTGGATATTATTTTGGCCGGGATAAAAGTTTTCAATTTGAACCTTCCATTATGGGTCAATTGATTGAGAGAACCGGAGAAATATTTGTTGACTTTAATATGACGGCTTATAAAAAAATTCAAAATACGATGCAGCTATGGGCAGTTCTTTCTTATCGGCAAAGTTTTGAATCAAATAACATTGAAAGTTTGAAACAAATTACTCCAATTATAGGCTTTAATTACAAAAGATTTATGTTTTCTTATACATATACTTATCAGGTAGGGGATATAGTTTTGGATACAGGGGGGAGTCACCAAATTACTTTAGGCATCAATTTATTTTGCCAACAACCAAGGTCTACGGGTTGTCCAAATCTAAATTCGATATATTAAAATTTGGTTTGAGTTATTTCGCTTAATTTTCTAATGTTTCTTTAATAACAGCAATTTACATGTCATTTTTGGTAAAAAATGTATTTCGTATCTTTGAATTAATTAGACCATTAAAAGAATTTGACCTCTAAATAACTTATAAATAGCAATATAAAAAGTTAAACTTATTTTAACAGGGGTTATGAATTAATTATCAACTCTTAATAAAATATCATGAAACTCAAACCAACCTTAATCCTTATGGGTATGATTGTTATCTCCTTGATTTATTTCCTGGATAATAATCCTAAGAAAAACATTCAAGGTAAAACTTCAAATGCATCATTTAATTTTATCAAATGCACTACCACCAAATTTTTATTGAGTGACATTGATACCACTCAACAAATAGCCCCTCTATTTGAAAATTTAGGAAATCTAAATTTTAATGTTAGTACTAATATCAAGGAGGCTCAAATATTTTTCAATCAAGGATTAAAACTAACTTATGCATTTAACCATGCAGAAGCTCACAGATCATTTATGGAGGCATCAAGATTAGATCCAGCATTGGCCATGGCATATTGGGGTCAGGCTTATACCTTAGGTCCAAATATCAATGATGAATTTCCTGATGATGAGCGCAAAATTAGAATTAATGAGGCTCTTAAGAAAGCTTTAAAGTTGGCTCCCAAAGCAAACTCAAAAGAACGTGCATTAATCATTGCTTTATCTTCCAGATATAGCAATGATTTGACCATGGATATTTCTATATTGAATATGAATTATATGAATGCTATGGCTTCAGTTATGCATGACTTTTCTGAAGATGCAGATGTCCAAATTTTATATGCAGCCTCTGTTATGAATACAGTTCC
>JAUXGV010000127.1 GCA_030621915.1 Flavobacteriaceae bacterium | reverse complement strand
TTGAATTATTTTATGGCATCCGACATTTGTCGGGTGCTTTTTTTATTTTGTCAATAACTTTTATTGCTCGAAATATATAAGCATTGTATTTTCGTGAAATAAATCCATATTGTGACTCATTACTTAGATCAATTAAACGACGTTCAAAAGCAAGCTGTTCTTCAAAAGGATGGCCCCATGATCATTATTGCCGGTGCTGGATCTGGAAAGACGCGTGTTTTAACCTATCGCATTGCTCATTTAATGAAAAATGACGTTGATCCGTTTAATATTTTATCCCTAACCTTTACTAATAAGGCCGCCCGAGAAATGAAATCTCGAATTGCAAGTGTAGTAGGGCAAAGCGAAGCTAAAAATTTATGGATGGGAACCTTTCATAGTGTTTTTGCAAGAATTCTTCGTTCCGAAAGCGAAAAAATAGGGTTTCCGTCAAATTTCACTATTTATGACACCCAGGATTCAGTGAGGTTGCTGACAGCTATTATCAAAGAATTACAACTTGAAAAAGATAAGTACAAAGCCAAGCAGGTATTAGGTAGAATATCTCAATATAAAAACAGTTTGATTACAGTTAGAGCCTATTATAATAGTCCTGAATTGTTGGAAGCTGATAAATTATCCGGTCGCCCTCAGATGGGTAAAATTTATAAGGAATATGTTGATAGATGTTTTAAAGCCGGAGCTATGGATTTTGATGATTTATTGTTGAGAACCAATGAATTATTGACTCGATTCCCCGTAGTATTGGCAAAATATCAGGATAGATTCAGATATATTATGGTAGATGAGTATCAGGATACAAACCATTCCCAATATTTAATTGTAAGGGCACTTGCAGATCGATATCAAAATATATGCGTAGTTGGAGATGACAGTCAAAGTATTTATTCATTTCGGGGAGCAAATATTCAAAACATCTTAAATTTTCAGAAGGATTATGACGATGTAAAAATATTTAAGCTTGAACAGAATTATAGGTCTTCAAAGGTTATAGTTGAAGCTGCCAATAGTGTTATAGAAAAAAACAAAACCAAATTGGATAAAGAAATTTGGACGGCCAATGCTGAAGGAGAAAGAGTAATTGTAATGCGTACCTATTCAGAAGGTGATGAAGGCCGATTTGTTGCCGATTCGATTTTTGAAAACAAAATGCAAAATCAATTGACCAATGATGTGTTTACGGTTTTGTATAGAACCAATGCACAATCCAGAGCGATAGAGGATGCTCTTAGAAAAAAGGATATAAAATATAGAATCTACGGAGGTCTATCTTTCTATCAGCGTAAGGAGATCAAAGATACTTTGGCATATTTGCGTTTATTGGTAAACCCCAATGATGAAGAAGCATTAAAAAGAGTTATAAACTATCCAGCAAGGGGAATAGGTCAAACAACAATTGACAAACTTACAGTTGCCGCGAACCATTATAAAAAATCTATTTTTGATATTTTATTGAATTTAGAGTTGGTTGACTTAAAAATTAATTCAGGCACAAAAATCAAATTAGAGAATTTTGCAAATATGATCAGAAGTTTTCAAATTGAGATGGAATCTAAAAATGCATTTGAGATCACAGATGCGGTTCTAAAAAAAACAAGATTAATTAAGGATATTGAATTAGAAGGAACTCCTGAAGCGATTAGCAGAGTTGAAAATGTACAGGAGCTGTTGAATGGAATTAAAGATTTTATAGAAGTTCAAAAAGAAAAAGAAGAAGAAGCTTCACTTTCTTATTTTTTGGAGGATGTAGCATTGGCCACTGATTTTGATAATGAAAAGGATGATATTCCAAGAGTTTCATTAATGACAATTCACCTTTCTAAAGGCTTGGAATTCCCGTATGTTTTTATTGTTGGATTGGAGGAGAATTTATTTCCTTCGGCAATGAGTATGAATACTAGAAGTGAAATTGAAGAGGAAAGAAGACTATTTTATGTAGCTATAACTAGAGCTGAAAAGCAAGTGTTTTTATCCTATGCACAGTCACGTTATCGCTGGGGAAAATTAATTGATTGTGAACCAAGTAGGTTTTTAGAGGAAATTGACGAAAAATATTTAAAATATATAACACCTAAAAAATCTATAGTTCAATCCAATAAATTTATAGATCAAAATATTTTTGATGATATACCTCAGCATAAAATTAGATTTAAAAAACCGGTTCAAAGGGTTATTCAAAAATCAAAAGCAAGAAAGAATGATTCGATAAAAAATGAACCTCCTAAAAATCTAAAAAAACTTACTACTACGATTACAGGTAAGGATAAGACAAATTTATTTGACAATAACCTAACTGTGGGAAATATTGTTGAACATGCAAAATTTGGAAGAGGTGAAGTGATTCATCTTGAAGGCAATGGAAATAATAAAAAAGCAGAAATCAAATTTGAATCTGGGAACACCAAGAAATTATTGTTGCAATTTGCTAAGTTGAATATAATAGCTTGAATTAATTATTGTAAAACCTAAATTTAATTGTTAATTTGCAAAAAGTAAAAAAAATTAAAGTAATTGATTTTAAATATAACGAAGATGGATTTAGAATATAATTCTGAAAGAGAACATTTGATTATTCCAGAATATGGCCGACATATACAAAAATTATTAAATCATTGTATTGCAATAGAGGATGATGTAGAAAGAAATAAAATGGCCAATGCTATTGTTGACGTTATGGGGAATTTACAACCCCACTTACGAGATGTGCCTGATTTTCAGCATAAATTATGGGATCAATTATTTATTATTTCCGATTACAGATTAGAAGTTGATTCTCCATATCCAAAACCTTCAATTGAAGTTTTAAAAGCAAAACCAGAACCATTACCTTATCCTAAAACGGCTTCAAAATATAGATTTTATGGTAACAATATTCAAATAATGATTGATACCGCTTTGAGCTGGGAAGATGGTGAAATGAAAGAAGCTTTGGTCTTTTCAATTGCCAATCATATGAAAAAATGTTATTTGAATTGGAATAAAGATACTGTAGAGGATGCAATAATTTTTAAACATTTGGTTGAACTATCTGGTGGAAAATTGGATTTAACTTCAGGAAAAGAAGTATTATCCGATTCGAAAAATTTGCTTCGCAAAAAACCTCAGAATAAGTCGAATCAAAAAGGTGCTCAGAAACACCAGGGTAAAAGACCGATGAAAAAAAAATACAATCCAAAATATTAAATTTAAAGAATGGCAGTTTTTAAAGTTGAAGGGGGACATCAATTAAGTGGAAGTATTACCCCTCAAGGAGCAAAAAATGAATCTTTACAAGTTATCTGCGCTGTTCTTTTAACACCTGAAAAAGTTACTATAAGTAATATTCCTGATATAAGAGATGTTAATAAGCTGATTTTTATTTTAGGTGAATTGGGCGTAAAAATTGAAAAAATTGACACCAAAACTTATTCATTTCAAGCAGATGATATCAATCTTGCCTATCTCGAATCTGTACAATTTAAAAAAGATGGAAGCTCATTAAGAGGATCCATTATGATTGTAGGTCCGTTATTGACAAGATTTGGTAAAGGATATATTCCTAGACCAGGGGGTGATAAAATTGGAAGGCGCAGACTGGATACTCATTTCGAAGGATTTATAAAGCTGGGAGCCAAATTCAGATATAATAAAGATGAATATTTTTATGGTGTTGAAGCTGATTCGTTGAAAGGTACTTATATGCTTTTAGATGAAGCTTCTGTTACAGGTACTGCAAATATTTTAATGGCAGCCGTTATGGCTCAAGGAGAGACAATTATTTACAATGCTGCTTGCGAACCTTATGTGCAACAATTGTGTAAAATGCTCATTAGGATGGGTGCAAATATCAATGGTGTGGGATCCAACAAATTGATCATTCAAGGAGTTGAAAGCTTGCATGGCTGTGATCATAAAGTATTGCCCGATATGATTGAAATTGGTAGTTGGATTGGTATGGCAGCAATTACAAAATCTGAATTAACCATAAAGAATGTAAGTTGGGATAATTTGGGCCAAATCCCAAATGTATTTAGAAAATTAGGAATTAATCTGGAAAGACGGGATGATGATATTTACATTCCCGCACAAGAGTCATATCAAATTCAGAATTATTTAGACGATTCGATTCTTACCGTTTCCGATGCTCCCTGGCCTGGATTTACTCCAGATTTATTAAGTATTGTGTTGGTTGTAGCTACTCAAGCTGATGGTAGTGTATTGATTCATCAGAAAATGTTTGAAAGCCGTCTGTTTTTCGTGGATAAATTGATCGATATGGGAGCCAAAGTTATTTTATGTGATCCACATCGCGCTACGGTAATTGGTTTGAACCACAAATCAAGCTTAAGATCTACTACTATGAGTTCACCTGATATCAGAGCGGGAATCTCATTATTAATTGCGGCACTTTCGGCGGAAGGAACCAGTACCATTCACAATATAGACCAAATTGACAGGGGGTATGAAAATATTGATGAAAGATTGAGATCAATTGGTGCTAAAATTGAAAGAATAGAAGATACTTTTTAAAATTGTTTCCAATTTTTTTTAAAATGAATTTACTGTAAAAATAGCAGTGTTAAATTCTATTAATAGAATAGCTATAGATATTCGTGACAATATGACACTATTAAGTACTTGGCAAGTAATTTGTCTACTAAAAATGTAAAATGGATTAACATGAGTAAACAAGATATTAAAGATAAAGAAATAGAAAAAGACATGCAGGATCAAGGAGTTGAAAATGAAACTATTGAAAATCAAGTTGAACTGACTGAAATTGAAATTCTTCAAAATGAATTGGATGCATCGAAAGTAGAAGTTAAAAAGGAACAAGACAACTTTTTACGTTTATTTGCAGAATTTGAAAATTATAAAAAAAGAACCTCTAAAGAAAGAATTGAACTATTTAGTACTGCAAATAAAGAACTAATGATGGTATTATTACCAATTTTAGATGATTTTGAAAGAGGAATTCAGGAAATCGAAAAATCAGGAGATAAAGCATTGTTAGAGGGTGTTCAATTGATTCAAAATAAGTTGAAAAACACTTTAAATCAAAAGGGTTTGAAGCAAATGGAAGTGAAAAAAGGCGATGTATTTGATGCTGAAATTCATGAAGCTATTTCTCAGATACCTGCAACCTCAAAAAAGTTGAAAGGCAAAATTATTGATACAGTAGAAAAGGGATACAAACTCGGAGAGACTATTATTCGTTTCCCAAAAGTAGTTCTTGGAAATTAATGCCATAAGAAATGAAACAAGATTATTACGAAGTACTTGGCGTAAGCAAAAATGCAACAGCCTCAGAAATTAAAAAAGCTTATCGTAAAAAAGCTGTTCAGAATCATCCGGATAAAAATCCTGATGACAAAGCTGCTGAGGAGAGGTTTAAGCAGGCAGCGGAGGCTTATGAAATTTTAAGCAATCAAGACAAGAAATCAAAGTATGATCAATTTGGACATGCGGCGTTTGAGAATGGCGGTTCAGGTGGAGGTGGATTCGGTGGCATGAATATGGATGACATATTTAGCCAGTTTGGAGATATTTTTGGTGGACATTTTAGCGGCGGCGGAGGCGGATTCAGTGGTTTTGGTGGTGGAGGCCGACAAGCCAGGGTTAAAGGAACTAATTTGCGCATTCGTGTCAAACTCGAATTAAAAGATATATTAAATGGCGTTGATAAAAAAGTAAAGGTAAAGCGACTGGTTAAATCCAAAGAGACCACTTATAAAACATGTTCTACTTGTAATGGACAAGGAAGTGTTACTCGAATTAGTAATACAATTCTTGGTAGAATGCAAACTGCCGCTGCCTGCCCTACTTGCCAGGGTTCTGGTGAAATGGTTGACCATAGACCGAAAGGTGCTGATGCCCAGGGAATGGTTCATAAGGAAGAAACGGTTGAAATTAGTATCCCACCCGGAGTGACAGATGGAGTTCAATTGAAAGTTTCCGGTAAAGGAAATGAAGCCCCGGGTAATGGTATTTCAGGCGATATTCATGTGGTTATACAGGAAATTCCACATGAAAAATTAAAAAGGGAAGGAAGTAACCTTCATTACGATTTATATATAAGTTACCCCGATGCCGCTTTGGGAACTACCAAAGAAATAGATACACTTACAGGTAAAGTGCGAATCAAAATAGAAGATGGAACCCAATCAGGTAAAATTTTGCGTTTAAGAGGTAAAGGCCTGGAGAGTTTAGATAGGTATGGTAAGGGTGATTTATTGGTACATATTAATGTTTGGACGCCTAAGAAACTATCTAAAGAACAAAAAGAGTTTTTTAGTAAAATGAAGAACGACGAAAATTTTATTCCTCAACCATCTAATTCGGAAAAATCCTTTTTTGAAAAGGTAAAAGATATGTTTTCCTAAAAGGATAAGCCCAAATTATTGAAAAATAAATGTTAATTATTTTTCTTATATTTGTGTATACTAGATTTTTAAAGTCTAGTTACTTTTTCTTTTTCATAGCAATTTTCCCACTTTTGTTTACAAGAGTGGGATTTTTTTTATGATTTCCTTAACATAGATATAAAAATAAAATTAATTAAAAAAAATGTAAAATCAAGTTGAATATTAATATAAAAAAATTGTACATTAGCAGTCTATTTTATATTACTTTTTATAGTAATATTCTTTTTCATAGCAATTTTCCCACTTTTGTTTACAAGAGTGGGATTTTTTTTTGAATCAATTTAAACGTAATTTTGTAGCAAAGTAAGCCATCTTATCGCCGCCATTAAATGGGGGAGGAAAGTCCGGACACCATAGAGCAGCATAGCGGATAACATCCGTCACCACGTATTGACGTGGTAGGACAAGTGCAACAGAAAGAATGTACAGTTAGGCTGTAGTGAAATCAGGTAAACTCTATGCGGTGCAATGCTATGTACATTGGAGTTTCGATTTTAATCGAATAAGAATGACTCGTTCGATTTCAAGGGGTAAGCAGTTAAAGTTGTAAAGTAATTTACAATGTAGATAAATGATAAGAGTTACGTTTAGGCGTGATAACAGAATCCGGCTTATTGGCTTACTTTTTTCTTTATGAATTATATAAAAATTACTTTCTTTTAAGATCAATAAACATTACAAAATAAATTAATTGGATTTAAATTATCAATTCCAAAATATTTGTCTATTTTTTTGAAAAATGCATATATTAAGGGGTGAATTTCGTAATTTTGCAAGCATTGAAAAATAGACAATTCTTAAAATAAAAACTAAAACTATGGCATTTGATGTTGTTATGATAAAAGAGGTTTACAATAGAATGGTAAGCCGCGTTGATACCGCAAGAAATATTGTTGGTAGACCATTGACACTTTCTGAAAAAATATTATACAATCATCTTTGGGATGGTAATACAACTACTGCCTTCAAAAGAGGTGTTGATTACGTTGATTTTGCGCCCGATAGAATTGCTTGTCAAGATGCAACTGCTCAAATGGCATTGTTACAATTTATGCAAGCAGGTAAGAATAAAGTGGCGGTTCCAACTACGGTACATTGTGATCATTTAATTCAAGCCAGGATGGGAGCTGATGCCGATTTGCAAAACGCTTTGAACACCAGTAGTGAAGTTTTTAATTTTTTGGCTTCTGTTTCAAATAAATATGGAATTGGTTTTTGGAAACCAGGTGCAGGAATTATACATCAAGTTGTATTGGAGAATTATGCCTTTCCTGGTGGGATGATGATCGGTACAGATTCGCATACTGTAAATGCCGGAGGCTTGGGAATGATTGCTATTGGAGTAGGAGGTGCAGATGCAGTAGATGTAATGGCGGATATGCCATGGGAATTGAAATTCCCTAAATTAATAGGTGTTAAATTAACAGGAAAGCTTTCTGGCTGGACAGCTCCTAAAGATGTTATTTTAAAGGTTGCTGGAATTTTAACCGTAAAGGGAGGAACTGGAGCCATTGTCGAATATTTTGGTGATGGTGCAAAATCTATATCTGCAACAGGTAAAGGAACCATTTGTAATATGGGAGCAGAAGTGGGAGCGACTACTTCTACTTTTGGTTATGACGAATCCATGGAAAGATATTTACGTGCAACAGGAAGAGAGGAAATTGCTGATGAAGCGAATAAAATTGCATCTTATTTAACAGGTGACGATGAGGTTTATAAAAATCCTGAACAATTTTTTGATCAGGTAATTGAAATTAATTTATCCGAATTAAAACCTCATATTAATGGTCCCTTTACACCAGATTTAGCTACCAAAGTTGGTGAAATAACAAATAAAGCCAATAATAATGGATGGCCATTAAAAGTTGATTGGGGCTTGATTGGCTCATGTACGAACTCTTCTTATGAAGATTTGTCTCGTGCTGCTTCAATCGCAAAACAGGCTGTTGATAATAATATTGTGTCCAAGGCAGAATTTGGAATTAACCCAGGTTCAGAGCAGGTTCGCTATACGGCTGATAGAGATGGGTTGATCAATATTTTTGAACAATTAGATGCTAAAATATTTACCAATGCATGTGGACCCTGTATAGGACAATGGGATAGAAAAGGATCTGATAAAGGAGAAAAGAATACCATAATTCATTCCTTTAACCGAAATTTTTCTAAAAGAGCCGATGGTAACCCCAATACACATGCTTTTGTAGCTTCTCCTGAAATGGTCGCTGCGGTGGCAATATCAGGAAGATTAGACTTTAATCCTATGGAGGATACCTTGACAAATAAAAAGGGTGAAGAGGTAATGTTGACAGAACCTACAGGTTTTGAATTACCACCAAAGGGATTTGAAGTGAAAGATCCCGGTTATATTGCGCCAATAGAAGATGGATCAAA
>JAUXGV010000016.1 GCA_030621915.1 Flavobacteriaceae bacterium | reverse complement strand
TATCTAGAACTTATTTACAGGGAACCTAATGACTTCACTTCTGCTGATAAACACAAAGCAAAACCATTCGATTATCAAGAAATAATTGAATCTAGAATGTACAGAAGTTTTTTGTCCTTTTGCCGTTCACAAAGATTATTTGATATCCAAGTAAGATCTAACGCAATTGCTAAGAATCAAGAGCTCATTAAACTAATTGACAATGAACTGTTATTGAAATAACGAAAGCACAACAAAGATGGCTATAGTTCATTGCTGTTGATTCCCCTTCGGAAAATCCTCGCGGATGAACCATTGGTCTGTGATTATTAATTAACTGGGTCGCTAAACCACGCAACGAAATCATACATAGTCTGACGTTATGCCTTATAAATCTCTCTATATGAAATACCACATCAAATAGCCTTAACTCAAGAAGCTGCTACATACCTGGCCAATCTCCCAGTTAAAGCTTTCGGAACTGATTCATACAATGTTGCAAGTAATGATAATCCGACCGAAGTAATTTCGGATACTGCTCTTCAACGAATTGCTCCCATTCATTATGAATTTCTAAGCAACGGGATTCCGTTATATGAACAGCTTTTCAACGTTGACAAACTCATAGAGAAGCCTATACAATGTCTAATTTGACACTTAACTGAAAATGTGCAAATAACTTCGCTAGATAATTCTTTTGCCTTGCATACAACAAGATACAAAATTATAACCTATTTTTACTCTAATTGTGCAACAGGCACAACGTGTATCTTGCATCGCTATCTAATGGGCTAGTTATGACACCATACCCAAACTCGTAACACATTCAAATAAAATGTTTCTAAATAATAACACTATGAAATACAGTAAAACCATTCTTATAACCTCCATTTTATCTTTATTTTTAATCAATAACCATATCCACAGTCAAAGTAAGAGTAAAGAAGAGTTAGGAAATTCATTAGCAGAAAGTATTTTAACTAAAAACATAGACAGTTTTAAAGCTTTATTATTGCCTCAGAAAGTAGTCTTTAAATTACTTGAAAACAATGCTCCAGAAAACATCGATAAAGAAGAGCGAGATTCATTAATGTCACAATCCGAAGCTACATATAATAATATATATATTCCTCAATACGAAAACAATTTTTGGGAAATTGTAAATCTGACTGAAACCAATAAAATAGACTGGAGCAATTTAAAATTTGTGGTTTTATATAAATATTCTTCAAAAGAACCCGAATACAATCCCTTTTTAATTCATTCAAGATTGATCAACTCAGATTATAATCACTTTTATTTCAGTGCCGTGAGATATAAAGGAGCGTGGTTTATTGAAGACAAAATGGAAATCACAAAGAACGAAAAATATGCCCCGAATGATTGAATTGATAAAAATAAACTACCTCGACGCAAGCCGTTTGCCGTGAGACAGGCATGTGAGGTATTAAATTGAGTTTGCTTTGAAAACAACCTGATTTTCCGATCCGCCTGAGGCGGAGAAGGAGGATGAAAAAATAATTAGTAATGTTAGACAATCGAAAAATTCTCGCATTGATGTTTATGCTAATATTTATCGCTTGCGACAATTCAAACAAAATTCAGTCAAATGCAATCGATATTTCATTACCATTAGATTCGCTGATTTCTGGATTACTTGAAGACAAAGAATTGATTGGGGCAGAATTAAATATTTATCAAAACGGTGTTATTTCCTTCAACAAAGTATATGGCTGGAACAATGTAAATAGAGAACGCAAAATTGAGAAAAATGACATCTGGGCAGTAAAATCGATGACTAAACCTGTTACGGCTACGGCTGTGTTGATTTTACGGGATGAAGGGAAGTTATTTCTGGATGAACTTGTTGCAAAATACATACCGTCCTATAAAGGATATGAGCAAACTACTATTAGAAACTTATTGCCCCACAATAGTGGTGATGACGGAAGTTACGGGAACCACACAGCAAACGTTGTTGATTTTAATTCGCAAGAAGATTGGGTAATGGATTGGGCAAAAGAAACGCCCAAAGGAAACTTAGGTGAATACGATTATTCGAATCTTGGTTATGAAGCCTTAGGATACATTGTCTCAAAAGTTAACCAACAACCCTTGGAGGAATTTATTCAAGAAAGAATCATTAATCCATTGGAGCTCAAAAATCCGCATACCTATTTTTCACCATCCAAAAAATGGGCTGATCGAGTACCTTATCGTTATAAGATGAATGGTGATAACCGAATTGAACTTATACATACCAATAAGGATGAGCAAAGCTGGAAATTCTTTCCGGCCGGCTTTGGACTATGGATGGCTAATGAGGATTTTGTCACTTTTCTTCAAATGTGGATGAACGAAGGGAAACATAAAAATCTTCAAATATTAAAAGAAAGTTAGATAAATGAGACGTTAAAAATTGGAGTCATGATAAACATGGAGGATATGATTGGCCAAGGCTTTGCGTGGCAAGTTGCGAAAAGTCCGTTAATTTACACCACTGTAGGCCTAAGAAACTGGAAGGCAATGAAAGAAATGGAAATTGGAATGGCCATGTCGCCCGGAAATATGCACCAGGCGGTATTTATGGACTATCCGGTAAGAATAGGTGGTTATGAGTACACCAAGACCCCAAATGACCCTTGTGTTATTCAGATGATAAGCTGTCCATATGGAGAAACCGTAGGTGCACCGGCTCTTGAGCAATATCGTGAAGCGCGTCATAAAATGTTAAGCTTACAATTCAAAGATTACGAAGATGAAATTAGAGCGCATTTAGGCGGGATGCTCCCGAAGGAATTGTTTGATTTTGACAGGGATGTTGAAAGTATTACTGTTAACCGGTAGGCGCATGGTTATACTGTTAACGGCCCTGGAGATTCTGTAATAAAAGGGCGACAACCCTTTGGCCGTATCACAATTGCAAATTCTGACTCAGGAGCATATGCAAGTATGAAAATCGCAATCGACATGGCTTCAAGAGCTGTGAAGGAATTGGGATAAATGAATGGCACAAAAGTCTTGTAACAAAATGTTTGCTAATACCGTGTCATAATTAATGCTCATTTTGTTTTACTGCCAAAGATGTTGCATATTTATACACCTGATTTTTATTGGCAGTAATTCAGCCAAGTACTTAACGCACAAATCATACACAATACCAGTGTGATTAATGCTGAAAAACAAAGAAACCAAGTGAACAAAACAATATTTGAAATTACCAAAATGGATTGTCCTTCAGAAGAAAATCTAATTCGATTGAAATTGGATGGAATTTCAAGTATCACAAATTTGGCTTTTGACATTCCCAACCGAAAATTGACCGTTTTTCACAACGGAGAAATCAACAAAATCGAAAAGTCCGTTATTGAACTGAATTTAGGCGGAAAGAAAATCTTGACCGAACAAACTGACCGAACCGGTTTTAAAGAAAACACAAACCAAAAAAAGCTACTTTGGTCTGTACTAACAATCAATTTTGCATTTTTTATTATTGAAATGACAACAGGACTGATTTCAAAATCTATGGGACTTGTTGCAGATAGTTTGGATATGCTTGCGGACAGCTTTGTGTACGGAATTAGTTTGTTTGCGGTTGGCGGAACGCTAATTAAGAAAAAGCGGATTGCAAAATTTGCTGGATATTTTCAAATTACACTTGCGATTATTGGATTTTTGGAGGTTTTAAGACGATTTTTTGGAGAGGAAAAACTTCCCAACTTTTCGACAATGATTATCGTCTCTATTATTGCACTTATAGCAAACGGAATTTGCCTTTACATTTTACAAAAGTCAAAAAGTAAAGAGGAGCCACATATGAATGCGAGTATGATTTTTACCTCAAATGATATGATTATCAATTTAGGAGTTATCATCGCTGGAATTTTGGTGAATTGGTTGAGTTCAAGCAAACCTGATTTGATAATCGGAACAATCGTTTTCGCTTTGGTAATTCAAGGAGCATTTAGGATTTTAAAATTAAGTAAATGAATAAAAAACACGAACCACAACAGTCGTATAAGTTTAATTGCTGTAACAAGCCTACTTACGAAAATCCTCACGGGTTTTGTAATTATTAGTGAAGATTTAACAAAGGTTGACCCGGTAAGGATAAAAGATTTAAAAATTTTAGAGACCAATGTTAGTGGAAAATATTTTTTATGATATGCAAAATCATTAAAGAAAGAAGAACACGGTATATAGCAAATAGGGCATTCACTGTTTTATGACAGTACAATGCGATTAGCAACATCTTCAAATCAACTTTTTGCTCAATGCAAATTTAATGGTTATAGTTTTCTACTGCCCTATATGCTATATAGTAGATTTTAGGCACAATTAGAACCGAGTAAAACAGATATCAAATTAGAGTCATTTTTTATCTGACCTTGAAAAACTGAAGTAACAGTTGAACTACCCAAATCCTCAACGCCTCTACAAGAAATACAACTATGATTTGCTTTTAAAGCAACACCAATATCCTTTGGATCAAGTGTAGCTGACAATTCTTGTATTATCTGCATTGTTAGACGCTCTTGAACTTGTGGTCTTCTTGCATAAAAGTCAACAAGTCTATGAATTTTTGACAATCCAATTACATAATCTTTTGGTATGTAAGTAATATTGACTTTTCCTTGAATTGGAACAAAATGATGTTCGCAAAAAGATGTAAAAGGAATGTTTAATTCTACCAAAGGAGTATGATAACCATAAGTGTTTTCAAATACAGTTATTTTAGGCTTATTTTGAGGATTTAAGCCCTTAAATATTTCGTTCACGTACATTCTTGCTACTCGATATGGTGTATCTTTTATACTGTCATTGGTAAGGTCAAATCCTAATATTTCAATAATATCATTAAATTTCTCTGTTATTAATTCAATCTTCAAATCTTCATCTTTATCAAAAGCATCAAGACGTAGCGGATTTTGGGCTACTACATGATGATTAAAACTTTTTAATTTTTCTTCGGCTAAAAGAGCGTTTCCGTTTAATTTCATTTTATTAATTATTGGCTTTACTGTAATTATTTTCCCATAATTTTGCTAAACAAAAAGCAGCAATAGCCATCACTAAATCTCTTACAGCAACATCTACATAACTCCAACTAAAAATCAAAGTCAATGCAATTACCGTTAACCAAGCAGAAACCACATACGCACCAAATTTTGTTTTTGTTAAAACAAGAATACCAGCTACAATTTCTATAACACCAACTATCATTATAAATGTTGATGGCTCAAAAGGAAGCATTCCGGCAAAGCCTTCAGAAATATACTGACTCCAATTGGTTAGAATGTTTGTAAACTTGTCTAATCCTGCAACAATTGGCACTAAACCAAAAGTGTACTTTAAAATGTTTTTCACTAATTGTACGTTTGAATCCATAATCTTATTTTTTATTATTTATAAATTTGTTACAGTCTTTTGATAGCAGATCTTAAAAAAGGATACAAAATTTTGTAACTTTTTTTAAAGTTTCTTATCTAAAGTAAAAGACATAATAAAAATGGGAGCAATAAACATCAATGACTTTAACAATCATAGAATTAATGAGAGCGAAGTCATAAAACGAATTTTAGGTGGTGAAAAAGAACTTTATGAAATTTTAGTTAGAAGAAATAATCAAAAATTATATCGGATAATTAGAAGCTATATTAATGATGATGCCGAAATAGAAGATATAATGCAAGACAGTTATGTAAAAGCCTTTACTAAATTGTATCAGTTTAAATTAGAATCTACCTTTTCTACTTGGCTTATTCGGATAGGTATCAACGAATCTTTGACACGTATAAAGGAAAAAAGAAAACTACATCACTTAAATGAGCAATCGGACAATTTAAAGAGTAACACAATTTTAGAAATTCCTGATAGCAAACAATTAAATCCGCAAGATAAAATGATACAGCATGAAGCAAAACAATTATTGGAAAATGCTATCGACAGTTTAGACATAAAATATAAAACAGTCTATATTATGAAGGAAGTGGAAGAAATGAGCCTAAAAGAAATTTCCATTGCTTTAGATTTAACTGTGGCTAATGTGAAAGTACGTTTACACAGGTCAAAAAAAATGCTAAAAGAGAAACTTTATGAAGTAGCAAATGATAAAAAAATCTTTGAATTTGGGTTTAACAGATGTGATAGAATAACAGCCAATGTAATGAAATTGATAAAATAATTATGCCAACAAAGGTGGCAATTCCAAATAGTATTTATTTTTCTGAGTCCTCTAATCCCGAGAGCTATCAAGAGTGTGTATTCCAAAAACAAGCTCAACTGTACTCTGTCTTTTGGCTTTTAGATAATGCCCTTTCTTACTGTTCATTCTAGTGATATTTAATTCATAATCAACACGATACTAGGTTGCCGTAAATTTCTTTTCTTGGGTTGATTTCCCTAAGCATTTTAGAGGTATAGGACAATCTTTACATAGTTTTGATGATGTTCTACATTCTTTTTTTATTTGTGTTGTTCTTTTTTTTGTAAAACAACTTTTCAAAGAAACCATTCCCTGAAGGAATAAGAACTTATATGACTACGCTTGGGATTTGAAAGTTATGAATGCAACTCAATATGGATCAGTTAGATGGATGAAATTTTCTGGGCATATATGTGAAGAGGATTCATCGGAAAACAAGTCACCAACAAAGAAATAAGAAACAGAGTTTGGAAAGTATTTTATAGGAACGTATTTTTAGGCTACTTTAATGAAAATAGGATAGAAAAAACAACAATCGATAAAGTTGGTAACTAATTTAGAGTAAAGTCTAACCTTTTACTTTTGTAAACTATATCTTAATGAATATTGAAAAAAGCAAGTGACAGAGAATGAAATTATAATATTTTAAAAGGCTAATTGTATTTTACAATTTTCAAAAACCCAATATATACTCTTAATCACATTATAGAACCCCTCAATCCTAAACCTCAATTATGAAAAACATTATTTATTTTTTGATTGCCATCATTAGTATCATCTCTTGCAAGTCAAAGCCAGCGAAGAAATCTTTCAGCAACGATCAGTTCCTTTCCGTTAATAAACAGACCATTAAAAAAATTGATGTTCATTCTCATTACAGATATTCACGTGAATATCTGAGCTCTTTGTACAAGAAATGGAATATGCAGTCGGTGTTGGTAGATGTTTCTAAAGAGGACTCTACTGGTATTACCAGAAGTTGGGACTCATATTTGGTTAACGCTCAAACAAATCCTGATTTATTTTTCCTCTGTTCCTCTTTGATAGGTTCGGGTATTGATTTACCGGATTTTGTACCACGAGCTATTGAGCAATTAAATCAAGAGATCGATTCGGGAGCTAGAATGGTCAAAGTATGGAAGAACTTTGGAATGGTAACAAAAGATGCGACTGGTAATTTTATACAAATAGATGATACTAGGTTGCAACCGATTTGGGATTTATTGAAAAATCTGGGAATTCCGGTAATGGCACATATAGGGGAACCTGAGCAGGCATGGAGGGAACTTGATCCTGCCAATCCACATTTTGGATACTATAAAAGAAATCCACAGTACCATGCCTACAAAATTTCTGCGATTCCATCTTACGAAACAATCATTACAGCAAGGGATCGATGGATTGAAAACAATCCGGATCTGAAAATTTTGTGTGCTCATCTCGGGAGCATGTCTCATAATGTTGATATGGTTGCTGAAAGACTTGACAAATTTCCAAATATGTATGTAGAACTTGCTGCTAGATTTGGAGATTTGGCCAATCAGGATTCCGAGAAAGTGAGGGCATTCTTTGAAAAATATCAGGATAGGATCATGTTTGGATCTGACTATGGTAATTCTAGACCAGAAGATGTAATGACAGATTCTGAACTATATGAGGAGAAAATGGATCTTGATACAAGTTATGATGGATTATGGAAATATTTAAGTAGTACCGACTCCTTAGTGGTAAGGAGGCAGAAGACGATGGGTTTAGGACTTCCCGTCGGCATTTTACACAAGGTCTACTTTCAAAACACAGCCAATTTTTTAAAACTGGAATAAATGATGAGATATTTGCATTAGAGAACCCTTGTGAAATAAAAAGAGGGCTCTGAGTAAAAAGACGTATGGTAATCAAGAACTGAGTTAAAACACAAGTGACTTTAGCGAATAAAGAAATTCAATTTCGCAGACCCGTCTGGCAAAAACTTAATAATAGCAGATTACATCACAGAACTGGCCATGCATTAGCCAGAATGTTAATAATAGCCTCTCTCAAAGCTAATGTTTATAGAAGTTTAGAGAATTTTCATTTCTGCGTTTCTCAAATGAAATCAGTTAAATTCCAGGAAATAGAAACATTTGTAAAATATCAGATTTTTAAATTATCAATTTAACCCCTAAACTTCCTTGCAGTCAATTCAGCTATTTTGATAATTACTTCTGTTGCTTTTTGCATAGATTCAACGGGCACATATTCATATCTACCATGAAAATTATGTCCACCTGCAAAAATATTGGGGCAGGGGAGTCCCATATATGATAATTGCGAACCATCCGTTCCACCTCGAATAGCCTTAATTAATGGTTTTATGCCCAATTCAATCATTGCCTGTTCTGCAATATCAACGATATGGATCACGGGTTCAATTTTTTGCTTCATATTAAAATATTGATCTTGTATTTCAACGTCAATAACTTTTGAGCCAATTTTTTTATTGATTTCATCAGCAACTTTTTGAAAATCAGATTTTCTTTGTTGAAACAAATCCATATCATGGTCTCTAATAATATACTCCAATTCAGTTTTTTCAACATCTCCCTTCATGTCGCATAAATGAAAAAATCCTTCATAGCCCTCTGTTTCCTGAGGTATTTCATTTTTTGGTATTCCATTGATAAATTCCGAAGCTATTAACATTGAATTGACCATTTTACCTTTGGCATAGCCGGGATGCACTATTTTTCCATGGCATGTAACTTTAGCTCCGGCTGCATTAAAATTTTCATATTCCAATTCACCTACTTGGCTTCCATCCATTGTATAGGCCCAATCAGCCGCAAATTTTTTCACATCAAATTTATGAGCTCCCTTACCTACTTCCTCATCGGGTGTAAATCCAATTCTAATTTTACCATGCTTAATTTCAGGATGTTGAATCAAATATTCCATAGCTGTCACAATTTCTGTAATTCCCGCCTTATCATCAGCTCCCAGTAGTGTAGAACCATCTGTGGTAATGATGGTTTGTCCTTTATAAAGCAATAAATCTTCAAAATAATCCGGTGAAAGGATAATGTTTTCATCCTTGTTTAATATGATATCTTTCCCATTATAATTTTTATGAATTTGTGGGCTCACATTTGTTCCAGAATAATCTGGGCTGGTGTCAATATGAGAAATAAATCCTATAGTTGGAACATTATGGTCAACATTGCTTGGTAAGGTTGCCATAACATAAGCATTTTCATCTATGCTCACATCTTCAAGCCCTACTTCTTTTAATTCGTTATAAAGTAAATTGGCCAAATCCCATTGTTTTTCCGTACTAGGAAATTCAGGGTTATTTGGATCGGACTGCGTATCAATACGCACGTATTTTATAAATCTGTCAATTAAATTATTCATGCTTAAAAGTTTGTCAAAAAGATTATTGCTAATTAAGAAATTTGATATTTTCAAATATAGAGACGGATGCACATATCCGTTCATTTACAAATTCAGTTCCATACACTTTAGTTGTCAAGGTAAAGTACTCATCAGTAGCCGTTTTTAGAAATATTTGAAAAAAATGATATTCAAAACCTGATTGAAACCCATTTGATAAATTATAGTATCCTTTAAAGTCTTTAAACTCGCCAAAACCAGATTTTATAAGACTCAGTTGTTGATTTTGTTTTAAATCATTTACAACCAATGTTTCAAAATCCCTACCGAATTCTATTTCACCCTGATGCCAGGTTACGTCTATAATATAAGTATCTGTTAATTGTTTGGTAGTGTCTGCACTATAAAATCTTGATTGAGTCTCATCAAAATATAATTCTGACTTCCAACTACTCGGAATCTCAATTTTAAAATGTTTTAGGATCCCCTGAACTTCCTCTGTATTGGCAAAATTTGTTGTTGTATTGCAATCAAATGATTCATCGATTGTATCTTTTTGACAACTCGACAAAGAAATTAAAAAAATTAATAGGGCAAAAAAGTATTTCATTAGGATAGCAATTATTTTTATTTGAGGCTCAATTTAGCAATTTTTTCATGCCCTGAAAGCCAGGCTGTATTTTTATTTACAAAATTAATCGTAAAATACCCTTCATTACTTATTTTTTCCCAGGTATTGCCCTTGTCGTGTGAATAATAAATTCCTTCAGTGGAAACCGCCATCAGTTTTTCACCTTTTGTTTCAGGTATATATTTAACACAACTTATATAACCTGGAATTTTTTCACTATCAATTAGTTGCCAGGATTTACCTCCATCATGAGTCAAGGCCTTGGTTGCCGTAGTATTTGATTTAGCTTCCCAATTACCTCCCATAATAATTCCGGTTTTGTCATCATAAAAATCAACAGTAAATATTCCGGTCATGGTTTCACCTTGTATCAAGGGGGTAGTAAATACTTCCCATTTTTTACCATAATCATGACTTTTATATACTCTGGCTGTTTTGCCTCCAGTTACCATCCAGGCCATTTTTTGAACTACTTTGACATTTGTATCACTGGCTGCAAAGGCCCCTTCACCTTCAATACTTTCCGGGATATTTTTGCAATTTATTTTTTTCCAGGAATTACCACCATCAGATGTTAATATAACCGACATACAATTATCTGTTGGATCCCCAATGGCAATTCCATTTTGTTCATCGAAAAAGGCCATGGAATCGTAAAAAACTTTCTCGTGATTTTCTTGATATACAATTACTGGATTGTCAATTTTTTTATTATTTGGATTAATTTTGAACACAATTGCTGGGTTTTCAATACTTAAAATGAAAATATCATGACCGTTATAGGCTATGGATCTAAAATCCAAAGCCTTGTTGTTATATATGATTGAATCAATTTCAATTTTTGAATTTGTAATTCTGCCAAATTTTCCATGAGCCCCTGCAAACCAGACCGTAGAATCATTGACCACCTCAATAGCCCTGATACTTGTTTTTTTTATTTCAAAAACTTTAAGATTTACAATATTATCTTTATTTTGTGCCGTAATATGTAGCATTGTAATTATAGATAAAACACTGAGCAATTTTATTTTGAACATTGGTTTTGATTTTAAATTCAAAAATAGCTGATTTCTAAATATCTTATGATCTAAAATTGTCGAATTTTCACAAATCGGAACATTTTAGTTTCTAGATTAGAAACTAAATGTTTTACCAAATTAATTAATTCAGATTAAAACCATTTAATGAAGGCATTAGTAATTTCAGGTGGAGGAAGTAAAGGGGCATTTGCAGGAGGCGTTGCTCAATATTTGATTGAAAATAAGAAAAAAGAGTATGATCTTTTGATTGGTACTTCAACAGGTAGTTTGTTAATATCACATTTGGCTATGGGAGAATTGAAAGAATTAGAAAGAATCTATACCAATGTAACTCAAAAAACCATTTTCAATATCCGTCCTTTTAAAATTAAAAAGAAGAATAATTTTACTACTGTCAGTATCAATCATAAAAATACCATTAGGAATTTTTTCCGGGGAAGTAAAACTTTCGGAGAAAGTCATAACTTAAAGAAGTTAATAAACATTGAAATTACGGATCCTCTCTTAAAAAGAATTGTGGACGCTAAAAAGGAGTTAGTGGTAACAGTTTCTAATTTAACATTGAATCAGGTAGAGTATAAGTCGTTGAGCAAGCATAGTTTTGATGATTTTAGAGAATGGATTTGGGGTTCCAGTAATTATGCGCCCTTTATGAGTATATTAGAAAAAAACCACTACGAATATGCGGATGGAGGTTTTGCAAATTTAATGCCCATTGAAGAAGCCATCAAACGAGGTGCTACGGAAATAGATGCTATTATATTAGAGACCGAAATCACCCAACTCAACAGAATGCCTTCTAAAAACCCGTTTTCTTTGATGACAAATATTTTTGAATTCATGCAAGATAGCATTGGAAAGCACAATGTGTCTATAGGGAAACTTGCTGCTAAGCATCACAATATAAAATTAAATTTATACTATACTCCATCAGTTTTGACCACAAATTCACTGGTTTTTGACAAGGTAAAAATGACCAAATGGTGGAAACAAGGATTTGATCATGCCAAAAGAAAAGACGAGAAATAATAAATTATTTTTAAATAAATATTGTTTTATTTAAATTATGTATTTATGTTTGCATCAGATTATTAAAAAAATGACAATAAATCAATTACATCATCATCATTTTCATACCTACACTCAAGTGTGCTGAGAATGTTGTGCGTAAAATCAAAATATTTAAATCCCGTTTGAGTGTATCAAACGGGTTTTTTTTTGCCATTTGATACACTTGACACTAAAAGTTAAAAATGAATAAATTAAAAATTGCAATTCAAAAATCAGGAAGGTTAAACCAGGATTCATTAAAATTATTGAAAGATTGTGGTATTTCTATTGATAATGGAAAGGATCAATTAAAGGCAAAGGCAAGAAATTTTCCAATGGAAGTTCTTTATTTACGAAATGGAGATATTCCTCAGTATCTGAGAGATGGTGTTGTTGATATTGCTATTATTGGTGAGAATTTGTTAATTGAAAAAGGGAAGGATTTACCCATTATTGAAAATCTAGGGTTTTCAAAATGTAAGGTTTCCATAGCTGTTCCAAAAAACACAACTTATAATTCAATAAAAGATTTAAACGGGTTAAGGATTGCAACATCATATCCAAACACGGTAAATGATTTTTTGGAAAAAAATAAAATAGATGCAGAACTCCACATTATTAACGGCTCGGTAGAAATTGCACCAAATATTGGATTGGCAGATGCTATAGTTGATATCGTTTCTAGTGGAAGTACCTTGTTTAAAAATAATTTAAAGGAGGTAGAACAATTGTTGAAATCAGAAGCTGTATTGGTAACTTCTCCCTCCTTAACAATTGAAAAGCAGGAGGTGTTAAACAAATTACAATTTAGAATTCAATCTGTATTAAGGGCCAGAAATTCAAAATATGTATTATTAAATGCACCAAATGAAAAGGTTCAGGAAATTATCAAATTGTTGCCTGGGATGAAGAGTCCCACGGTTTTACCATTGGCTGAAGAAGGATGGAGCTCAATCCATACTGTAATTGAAAAAAATAAATTCTGGGATGTTATTGATGAATTAAAGTCTCATGGAGCAGAAGGAATTTTGGTCTGTCCAATTGAAAAAATGGTCATCTAATGAAGCTGATAAAAAAACCTGCAAAAAAGGATTGGAAGCAACTGTTACGTCGACCAACATTTGCATCAGAATCATTGGATTCAATTGTAAATGAAGTTTTTGCTGATATTCAAATTAATGGAGATAAAGCGTTAAAGAAATATACAGAAAAATTCGATAAGGTAACTATTGATAATCTAATAGTTCCTATAGGGGAAATAGAGTCAGTGGAGAATAAAATTTCTGATAAATTGAAAAATGCCATACAACTGGCAAAGAATAATATTGAATCCTTTCATAGCTCTCAGCAAATAGAAAGGAAGGTAATAATTACTTCTCCGGGTGTAGAATGTTGGCAGGAATCAAGAGGAATTGAGAAAGTTGGAATTTATATTCCAGGGGGTTCAGCTCCTTTGTTTTCTACTGTGTTGATGTTGGCCATCCCAGCAAAAATTGCAGGGTGTAAAGAAATTATTTTGTGCTCACCTCCTAATAAAAACGGTTTGATAGATCCCACAATATTATATACAGCAAAATTGGTGGGTGTAACTCAAATTTGTAAGGTTGGAGGAATACAAGCCATTGGCGCTTTAACATTTGGTACCGAATCGATTCCTAAAGTTAATAAGATATTTGGGCCTGGAAATCAGTATGTAACAGCGGCAAAACAACAATCATTGTCATATGGACTTGCAATTGATATGCCGGCAGGCCCATCCGAATTATTGGTATTGGCCGACGAATCTGCAAATGCCAACTTTGTGGCATCTGATCTGCTTTCGCAAGCTGAACATGGAGCAGACAGCCAGGTGATTTGTATATCAAGATCTGAAAAGTTTTTAAAGGAAGTTTCTTTAGAAGTCGAAACTCAGTTGAAAGAACTATCAAGAAAAAATATTACAGCTAGCGCTATTGAAAATTCAAAATTAATTTTACTGGAAAATGATCAGGATATTATTGATATGATTAATGAGTATGCACCGGAGCATTTTATTCTAGTTGTAGAAAATGAAGAATTTTATTTGAAAGAAATAGTCAACGCTGGTTCTGTATTTATTGGAAATTATACGCCAGAAAGCGCAGGAGATTATGCCTCAGGGACAAATCATACCTTGCCAACAAATGGCTTTGCTAAAGCTTATAGCGGTGTTAATTTGGATTCATTTGTAAAAAAAATAACCTTTCAAAAAATATCAAAAAAAGGAATTAAAAATATTGGTAATGCCATAGAAATTATGGCAGATGCAGAAGGATTACAAGCGCATAAGAATGCGGTTAGTTTGAGATTAAAAAGTTTAAATTAAAATCATGTTGATACGTTTATAGAAATGAATAAAATCGATTTTAATATCAATAAATTTATACGTAAAAATATTCAAGAAATGTCAGCCTATGCATCTGCAAGGGAAGAATTTGTTGATAAAGCTGATATTTATTTGGATGCCAATGAAAATCCGTTTGAAACGGGTTTCAATAGGTATCCAGATCCCGTTCAGATGTCGGTTAAAAATAGATTGTCTGAAATAAAAAATATTCATGTTGAGAATATTTTATTAGGTAATGGAAGTGATGAGATTTTGGATTTGATATTTAGGGCTTTTTGTGTGCCTATGCAAGACAATGTAATACATACTCCTCCAACTTTTGGTATGTTTAAAGTTCTTTCAAGATTGAATGATATTGAATTAAGAGATTCCATATTAAACATCGATTTTAGTTTGAATGTTGAGGATATTTTGAGTCGAATCAATTCTAATACTAAAGTAATTTTCTTATGTTCACCTAATAACCCAACTGGGAATTTAATACCTCAGGATCAGATTGAAGAAGTGTTGAATAATTCCAATTGTTTGGTTGTTGTTGATGAGGCTTATATTGATTTTGCCAGCAAAGCATCGTGGATTTCGAGATTAGAAAAGTATCCAAATTTGATAGTATGTCAAACTCTATCCAAGGCTTGGGGTTTGGCGGGAATCCGACTGGGTATATGTTATGCATCCAAGGAAATAATTAGAGTACTGAATAAGATAAAATTGCCGTATAATGTCAATGTTTTGACACAGAGAAAAACATTAGAATCATTAAACAATATGAAGGAATATGAGCGTAAATTGGCTCAAATTTTGTCGGAAAGGGAAGCCTTAAAGGATGGACTGGAACAAGTTGGTTTTATTGAAAAAATCTATCCAACAGAGGCTAATTTTTGGTTGATAAAAGTGGATGATGCTAATAAAAGGTATATTCAGTTAATTGAAAAAGGTATTGTAGTACGAAATAGAAGCACACAAGTTTTATGTAATAATTGCCTGAGAATAACTATAGGAACCGCTAAAGAGAATGAAAAATTGATACAAGTTTTAAATATTTTATAATATGAAAAAGGTATTATTCATTGACCGAGATGGGACGATGATTAAAGAAACGTCTGATGAGCAAATTGACTCTTTTGAAAAATTGGAGTTTTATCCAAAATCTTTGGCTTATTTGTCTAAAATAGCCAAGGAATTAGATTATGAATTGGTCATGGTGACCAATCAGGATGGATTAGGAACTGATGTTTTTCCTGAAGATACATTTTGGGATGTTCAAAATTTTATTTTAAAAACATTTGAAAATGAAGGAGTTGTTTTTAAAGATATTTATATTGACAGGCATTTCCCTGAAGATAATGCGCCAACCCGAAAACCTAATACAGGATTGTTAACTAAATATTTTACAAATGAATATGATTTAAAAAATTCCTTTGTAATTGGTGATAGATTGACAGATATCCAGTTGGCTAAAAATTTGAATTGTAAAGGAATTTATATCAATGACAGTACACATTTAGGAACCGGTGAAATTACTGTCAAACAGAATGAATTGAATGAGTTTATTGCACTTGAAACCAATGATTGGCAGCAAATTTATGAATTCCTAAAAATTGAAAATAGAGTAGCTGAAATTTCAAGAAAAACCAATGAAACAGATATTTATATCAAATTGAATTTGGATGGTACAGGTAAGAGTCAAATAGAAACTGGTATTTCATTTTTTGATCATATGCTTGATCAGATTGCCCGTCATGGAAATATGGATTTAATCGTAAAAGTAGATGGCGATTTGGAGGTGGATGAACATCATACCATTGAAGACACAGCTATTGCTTTAGGGGAAGTTTTTTCTAAAGCCATGGGTAATAAGCTGGGTATTGAACGTTATGGTTTTTGTTTGCCAATGGACGATTGTTTGGCCCAGGTAGCTATTGATTTTGGAGGTAGAAACTGGTTGGTTTGGGAAGCCGATTTCAAGCGTGAAATGATTGGAAAAATGCCAACTGAAATGTTCTATCATTTCTTTAAATCCTTTACAGATGGTGCCAAAGCAAATTTAAATATTAAGGTAGAGGGCGATAACGAACACCATAAAATTGAAGCAATTTTTAAGGCATTTGCGAAAGCCATAAAGATGGCAATAAAAAGAGATATGGAAAAAATGATTTTACCTTCAACAAAAGGTATGCTCTAATAGTTCCCCTCTTGAGAGGGGATTAAGGGGTGTGTTAAAATATTCATGTTCCTGTCTGCCAAACAAGTAGGTTTGCAGTAATGATAGAAAAAGTAAAATGAAAATAGTAATTATAGACTATGGAGCCGGAAATGTAAAGTCCGTTCAATTTGCCTTGGAACGATTGGGCTATGAAGCCATTTGTTCTAATGATGCCAAAGTCATAGAATCTGCTGATAAGGTGATTTTTCCGGGAGTTGGTGAGGCACAAAGTGCCATGAAAGAAATTAAAAAATTTGGTTTGGAAAAGGTGATTCCCAATTTAAAACAGCCTGTTTTAGGGATCTGTTTAGGGATGCAATTGATGTGTAGATATTCTGAAGAAAATAATACCGACTGTTTGGATATATTTCCAATAGATGTTGTAAAGTTTGATGACACTTTAAAAGTGCCCCAAATAAGTTGGAATACTTTAACAGATTTAAAAGAACCACTTTTTAGAAACATTGAAGAAGATGCATTTGTATATTATGTACATAGTTATTATGTGCCTGAAAATGAATATACTGTTGCCTCAACAAGTTACGGATTGAAATATGCCGGAGCCATTCAAAAAGACAATTTTTATGCCTGTCAGTTTCATCCGGAGAAAAGCAGTGATATCGGAGAGCAAATATTAAAAAACTTTATTAACTTATAATAATTTCCTCTCCTTAGGAGAGGGGTAGGGAGAGGATATGAGAATTATTCCAGCAATAGATATAATAGAAGGGAAATGTGTAAGACTTTCTAAAGGTGATTATAGCACGAAAATAATTTACAATCAAAATCCCTTGGAAGTGGCTAAAGAATTTGAGTCTCACGGAATTGAGTATTTACACTTGGTAGATTTGGATGGTGCAAAAAGCAAACATATTGTAAATCATAGAATCCTGGAAAGTATTGCAAGCCAAACAAGCTTAAAAATAGATTTTGGAGGGGGATTAAAATCGGATGAAGATTTACATATTGCTTTCGAAAGTGGTGCCAACCAAATTACTGGAGGAAGTATTGCCGTTAAGGATAGAGATGTTTTTAAGAATTGGTTGGGTAAATTTGGAAGCGATAAAATAATACTGGGTGCTGATGCCAAAAATGAAAAAATAGCGGTGAGTGGCTGGCAGGAAGAATCTGATGAACAACTGATCCCATTTATTGAAGATTATCAAAAAGAGGGAGTTTCATATGTTATATGTACCGACATTTCAAAAGATGGAATGCTCCAAGGACCCTCGTTTCAATTATACGAAAAAATACTTAAGCAGATAGCAGATATAAAATTAATAGCTTCCGGGGGGATTTCATCATTTGATGAAATCCCCAAATTAGCAGAATTAGGATGCGAAGGAACTATTATTGGCAAGGCTATTTATGAAAAGAGAATTGGTTTAAAACAATTGGAGAATTTTATTATTAATAAAAGTTAATGGCTATAAGTACGAAGTGATAAGTGGACTCCCTTCGTGTTTTTTATTTCTAACTTCTAACTTTAAAAAAAGTGTTGACAAAAAGAATTATACCCTGTTTGGATATTAAAAACGGACGTACTGTAAAAGGTGTGAACTTTATAGGTTTACGCGATGCCGGTGATCCGGTAGAATTGGCAGATCGGTATTCTAGAGAAGGAGCTGATGAATTGGTGTTTTTAGATATTACGGCTACCAAGGAAAAAAGAAAGACCTTGGTAGAAATGGTAGAGAAAGTAGCTCGAAAAATTAATATTCCATTTACAGTGGGTGGGGGAATTTCATCAGTTGAAGATGTGAATGTTTTATTGAGAGCAGGAGCAGATAAAGTTTCTATCAATTCTTCCGCGGTTAAGAATCCGCAATTAATAAATGATTTGGCCAATAAATTTGGAAGCCAATGTGTAGTATTGGCTGTAGATGCGAAGTTGATTGATGGTGAATGGAAGGTTTTTTTAGTTGGAGGAAGAGTAGAAACAGAGCTCAACTTATTTGATTGGGTAAAAGAGGCTGTCCGAAGAGGTGCTGGAGAAATTTTATTCACATCCATGAATAATGATGGAACAAAAAATGGATTTGCCAATGAGGCATTAAAAAGAATTTCTGAGGAGGTAAATGTTCCGGTTATTGCTAGTGGTGGAGCGGGAACTATTCAGCATTTTGTGGATACATTTCAAATAGGAAAATCAGATGCTGCCTTAGCGGCAAGTGTATTTCACTTTAAGGAAATTGAAATTAAGGAATTAAAAAAAGAATTAGAAAAACAAAATATTAAAGTGCGATTATAAATATCATTCCTGCTTTCCCGCCTGCTGCAGGCACGGCTCAGGAATGACTAGTAAATTTAAATTATGGAAATAAAATTTGATGAGAATACAGGGTTGGTTCCTGCCATTATTCAAGATGTTTATACAAACAATGTATTAATGTTGGGTTATATGAATCAAGAATCATTTGATAAAACGTTGAAAAGCAACAAGGTTACATTTTTTAGTCGTAGTAAACAACGTTTATGGACTAAGGGTGAAGAGAGCGGTAATTTTTTGCAATTGGTGAGTATTCAGAACGATTGCGACCAAGATACGCTCTTAATAAAAGTGAAACCTACAGGACCTACTTGTCATAAAGGAACGGATACCTGTTGGGGGGAAGAGAATAATCAAAGTTTTGGTTTCTTATCTCAATTGGAAAATGTAATTCAAGATAGAAAGGAAAATTTAGATGAAAAATCATATGTTGCATCCTTATTTAAAAAAGGCATTAATAAAATCGCACAAAAAGTAGGTGAGGAGGCCGTAGAAGTTGTGATCGAGGCAAAGGATGATAATGACCATTTATTCAAGGATGAATCTGCAGATTTATTATTTCATTATTTGATTTTGATGCAAGCAAAAGGATATAAGTTGAATGATATAGTTGAAGTATTAAAATCAAGACATAAATAATTATTTTGAAAGAAATTGCGCCCAAAGATTCTATATGTTTTCAACATTCATTGAAGGTTGAAAAGAATCATATTGATACGCTCAATCATGTTAATAATGTAGTTTATTTACAATGGGTGAATGATATTTCTGAAAAACATTGGAGTCTGCTCTCTAATGATCGTATTAATAGTAAATATTTTTGGGTTTGTATCCGACATGAAATTGATTATTTAAATCAGGCATTTTTGGATGATGCTGTTGATGTCTATACATGGATTGGTGAATCTAAAGGGGTAAAATCTATAAGGAATGTTCATATATATAAAAATGAAACCTTGTTAGTAAAGGTACAATCCACCTGGTGTCTGATAGATGCTAAAACTTTACGACCTACCAGAATTAATAAAGATATTTTAGACTTAATAGGCTAACCTTGTATAATCTGAGTATATTATATTAATTCAGACTTTTTTTTAGCCTCCAATAATTGTTCCAAAACAAATTCAACACCATGATCATCATTACTTTTGGTCATATAATTTGCGGCTTTAAGTACATTGGGATGTGCATTTTCCATAGCAAAACTAAATTCTGCCAATGCTAACATTTCTAGATCATTGTTAAAATCTCCAAAAACCATAGTTTCTTCTTTTGTTATTCTCCATTTATTTTGAAGAAAATCAATAGCGTATCCCTTGTTTGCATTGGTTTCGGAGAGGTCTACCCAATGTTCACCAGACACTTTTACTTGCATTTCATTTTCTAGATGTTTAACTGCGGGATATATAAACTTTTCAGATGAATCGAAATGATAAACGGCAATTTTTAAAAAGTTATCATTATTTACTTTGGTGAGATCATCAACAATTTTATAGCTAACATAATATTCATTAAATACCTCAATAAAGCGTTTTTCATTGGTTTCCAAATAGGCAAAATTTTTTCCACATAAAACGGGGTAAACACCTTCAAGACCTCTTAAAATTGGTAAAATTTGGTCGCTTCTTCCTGGGTTTAAGTTTGTGATTAACAATTCTTTCCCCCCATGTTTTGCATAAGCACCATTCTCCGAAACGATAGTTATTTCATCTTTAAGAGAACCGATTTTGTTGGTAATACTATCAAAGGGACGGCCACTAGCAGCCACAAATTCAATATCGAATTTTTTCAATTCAGAATAAAGATTGAAAAAAGTACTACTTATTTGTCCTTTAGAATTAAGTAGGGTTCCATCCATATCGGTTACTACCATTTTTACTTTCGATAAATCCATGCTTTTTTTAAAATATAATTCGTAAAAGTAAGATTCTAATTTGATTAGGAGCCTTAATTATTATTTTATTATAATGATTAGTATGAGCCCAAACTCCTGAAAAAGAAAACTGTAAAACATCTTTCAATCCAAATAAAACAACTACTTTTGCACTTTCAAAAAAACAGGATATGCAATCAATAAGAAACATAGCAATAATCGCCCATGTTGACCATGGAAAAACTACGTTGGTAGACAAAATAATTGATCAGGCAAAAATTTTAGATGACAGAAAGGTTCGCACAGAACTGCTGTTGGATAGCAATGATTTAGAGCGTGAAAGGGGAATTACAATACTTTCTAAAAATGTATCTGTTAATTATAAAGAAGTAAAAATTAATGTAATTGACACACCTGGTCACGCCGATTTTGGTGGTGAAGTTGAAAGGGTTTTAAAAATGGCTGATGGTGTCTTATTATTAGTTGATGCTTTTGAAGGTCCAATGCCGCAAACTCGTTTTGTTTTAAGTAAGGCTTTGGAATTAGGTCTAACGCCCATTGTAGTTGTTAATAAAGTAGATAAAGAAAATTGCACACCTGATTTGGTTCATGAAAAAGTTTTCGATTTGATGTTCGCGTTGGACGCCACAGAAGACCAATTGGATTTCACTACAATTTACGGTTCTGCAAAAAATGGCTGGATGAGTACCGATTGGAAAGATGAAAAAGATAATATCATTGATTTATTAGATGCTGTAATTAAAGATATTCCTGAAGCTCCATACAAAGAAGGAACTCCTCAAATGCAAATTACTTCTTTAGATTTTTCATCATTTACAGGAAGAATTGCTATAGGAAGGGTTTATCGAGGTGATTTAGAAATCGGTAAAGATTATATGCTTTGTAAATCTAATGGTACAACTAAAAAAGTTCGTATTAAAGAGTTGCATACTTTTGAAGGTATGGGAAAAGCCTCCGTTAAAAAAGTTCGTTCAGGAGATATTTGTGCTATCACGGGTATTGATGGATTTGAAATTGGTGATACGATTGCTGATTTGGAAAATCCAGAAGCATTGTCTAGAATTGAAGTAGATCAACCTACAATGAGTATGTTGTTTACAATTAATAATTCTCCATTTTTTGGAAAAGAAGGAAAGTTTGTAACTTCTCGTCATTTGCGTGATCGTTTATTCAAAGAAACGGAAAAAAATCTGGCACTAAGGGTTGACACAACTGATTCTGAAGATAAATTTAATGTGTTTGGTAGAGGTGTTCTGCATTTGTCTGTTTTAATAGAAACCATGAGACGTGAAGGGTATGAGTTACAAGTAGGTAGACCACAAGTGATTATAAAAGAAATTGAGGGTGTTAAATCTGAACCTTTTGAAACTTTAGTGATTGACGTGCCAGAAGAATATTCTTCTAAGGCTATTAATTTAGTTTCTTTACGTAAAGGAGATTTATTAGTAATGGAACCAAAAGGAGACTTACAACATTTAGAATTTAACATTCCTTCACGAGGATTAATAGGATTGCGTAACAAAATATTAACTGCAACTGCTGGAACAGCTATTGTTAATCATAGATTTAGAGAATATTTACCCTATAAAGGTGATTTCTCAGATGATATAAAAGGGGCAATAATATCTGCTGTAACAGGTAAATCTACAGCTTACGCTATTGATCGTTTACAAGATCGTGGAAGATTCTTTATTGATTCAAATGATGAAATTTATACAGGCCAGGTAATCGGTGAGAATAGTAAAAGTGATGATATGGGTGTAAACTTAATCAAAGGAAAGCAATTAACAAATATGCGAAAAACGGGAACAGATGATGCAATGAAAATTGCACCAAAAGTAGATTTTTCGTTAGAAGAATGTATGGAATATATCAGAGATGACGAGTACTTGGAAATTACACCTTTGAATTTAAGAATGAGGAAAATCAGTTTTAAATAGTGACAATTAAGATTTTGTTAATTTTAAAATTGCTTGTTTTTAAAAGAATATAAAATTGTAAATTGCCGCCAAAATTTTTCGTATGAAATTGAAATATTTATTAAGTCTTTTAATCACTATAGTCCTATTTTCATGTAAAAAAGATGATGATGTTGATGAAATACCTCATGATCCAGTAGCACAGGCAATAATTGATGATGAAATATTAATTGAATTTTTACAATCTCATTTCCTTACAGAAGATAAAGAAATTGACACTATTTTAAATAATGAAACTCCATTATATAGTCAAGTGGAAGTAGATGCTATTTTATTTAATGATATTAATTACAAATTGTATTATTATACGGATACTGAAGGTATTGGTATAAATCCTTTTAGTAGTGATTCTGTTCAGGTTATTTATAAAGGGTTTACCTTGGATAGTGTTAAATTTGATGAAAATTTAAGCTATACATCACCCAAATCTTGGTTTCATTTACCACAATTAATTCCGGGTTGGCAATTTGGAATGCCACATTACAAATCGGGTGAAAAAATTATTTATTCCGATGAATCTTTTGGATATGAAAATACGGGTAGCGGAATAATGTTTTTACCTTCTGGATTGGCATATGGTCCAAATGGTTCTGGTTTTTTTATCCGCCCGAATGAATGTATATACTTTTTTGTTGACTTGGGTACCGTTGTGAGAGCAGATGCAGACAATGACAACGTACTTAACAGTGATGAAGATATAAATGGTGATGGACTAGTTTTTAACGATGATACTGATGAAGATAATATACCAGACTATCTTGATGTAGATGATGACAATGATGGCATTTTAACGAAGAATGAAGATGCCAATGAAGATGGTGATCCTAGAAATGATGATTCTGATGGAGATGGTGTTCCGGATTATTTAGACTCTGACAGTTAAGGATAATTCTTCGAAAATATTGAAAAGCTTAGGTGATTTAGACCTAAGCTTTTTTTTTGATTATAAATGAGAATTATTTTACTAAAAAATTTCATATCAATGTTGTTCTGGAATTTACAGATTATGATTTTGAAGATATGCGGGAATTTACGTTGAAAGTTGGACCCGAACTTGAGGAAGTTGTTGTGAGAGATGATTTTTTAAATTCACATTATTATGGAATTTTTAATTTAATGTATGAACTCTGCTAAAGAATGACCATTGCATTAGATTAGGATGTTAAGGATGTATTTCTCATTAGTTTTATCAATGATATTTATGTTAATGAGAATAAAAATAGAAATGTCATGAGAATAAGTTTTGGATTTATGTTTTATTTGTAGATTAATTGGTGTTTTATTATAAATTTGTGCCACCTCATATTAAATTAATGATGTCTTGAATCTATTCTTATTGAAACCTTTTTTAAAATCTGTAAATCTTCTTCTTTCAATTTTTATAATTGCTTCATGTAATTCCAATTCTAAGGAAAATATATATTCTGAAGTTAAACAATCTCCTAACAAATTTGTTGATGGATATGTTGGGGATAAAAACTGTGTTTCCTGTCATAAGAATGAATTTGACCTATGGAAAGGTTCTCATCATGAATTGGCCATGCAAATCGCCAATGATTCAACAGTTTTGGGGAATTTTAATGATATAAATGTTAAAATTGATGGGGTTCAATATTTCTTTTTCAAAAAAAATCAAGAATTTAAGGTAAGAATCATTGAGATAGATGATTCTGAAACAGAATATAAAATCTCTTACACATTCGGATTAACTCCCTTACAGCAATATTTGGTTGATTTTGATAAAGGTAGAAAACAGGTATTGCGTGTTACATGGGATACGGTTAAGAATAAATGGTATCATCAGTATCCAGGTGATGAAATTTCAACACATGACTGGTTACATTGGAGTAGGTCTGCTCAAAATTGGAATACTATGTGTGCTGAATGTCATTCGACAAATTTGAAAAAGAACTATTTTGTCGAAAAGGATTCCTTTCATACAACCTATTCTTCCATCAATGTAAGTTGTGAAAGTTGTCATGGACCGGCGGAAAGACATATCAACTGGGCTAACAAAAAAAGTGATGATAAAAATTCATACATTTTAAAAGGTATTGGTCAAAATGAACAAATGAATCTATGCGCTCCATGTCATGCACGTAGGGTTAAACTGACTAAAGATCTCGAGCCGGGAATAGAATTTGAGAATCAATTGATGGTTCAAAATATATCTTCCAACTACTATCACGGAGACGGCCAAATAGATGAAGAAGATTATGTGTATGGGTCATTTTTGCAAAGTAAAATGCATGCCCATGGAGTTAAGTGTACAGATTGTCACAATCCACATTCCTTAAAACTTAAATTCGAGGACAATAATCTATGCCTGCAATGTCATGTGCCGGAAAAATATGAATCCCAAAATCATCATTTTCATCAAATGGATACTGAGGCTAGTCAATGCATTAATTGCCATATGACTGGTAAAAATTATATGGGGTCTGATTTCAGGCGGGATCATAGTTTTAGAATACCAAGGCCAGATCAAAGTGAAAAATATGATACACCAAATGCATGTAATCAATGTCATGAAAATAAAACAAACAAGTGGGCCGCAGATAATATTAAAAGATGGTATGGAGGTGATCGACAAGAACACTTTTCTGATGCATTATTGTTAAGTGCAAGTGGCAATTTAAATCAGAAGGATAGAAAAATGCTTGATAAATTTATTGTCGATTTAAGGTTTCCTGAAATTGCTAGGGCAACAGTTATTGAAAATTTGGACTATACCAATAACGATCAATTTGGTTCCTTACTTTTGGTATTGAATGATTCTTCAGCAATGATTCGATATAATGCCTTATTAAAATTTAGAAATTTATCACCACAAGATAGAATGTCAATTGCCATGAAGCATATGGATGATTCAATAAAATTGGTTAGAATTGGCGCAGCTCAATTAGCCATTGGAATTGATGAAAGTTCATTGAGTGAATTGAACCGGAATAATCTGGCAATTTCACGAAGTGAATTGGAATCCATGCTTTATAGCAATGCAGATTTCTCTACAGGAAGAATGCAATTGGGAGATTATTATTTGCAGAACAGAGATTATAATACAGCCATAAAACACTATAAGGTAGCTCTAAAAAAAGATAGCTTGTTGATACCCGTGTATTCAAATTTAGCTACAAGTTATAGTTTGATTCAAGATTTTGAAAATGCAAATAAAATATTAAACACCTGGATTTCATTAGAACCGGAGTCAAGTAGACCCCATTATTTGAAGGCATTGTTGAGTTTTGAAATGAAAGAAAATGATACAGCTGTTGAAGAATTAAAAATAGCACTGCAGATCAACCCTCAAGATACGAGATCCATGTATAATTTATCTACTTTTTACTTTCAAGATAAAAAAGATTTGAATTTGGCAGAAAAGTATATTAAAAAAGCTTTAAAAATTGAAGCCAGCAATCAGGATTATCAATACTTATTGGCATTAATTTATAGAGATCAGGGTAATCTAAAAGCGAGCCAATCAATTATAAATTCGCTACAATCAAATTAAAAAGTTTCTTATATTTTGTTTAACATGATTTAAAAGCTAATAATTTTGTTGTAACAAGGTCATTACTTCAATATTGCCATCAGTGAGAAACATTTTACTATTTTCAATTTTAAAGGTAAGGTTTTTGCCAGACAAAGATTTTCTAACCGCATCGGTAATTTCCACATTCTCATTGCAAGCCATCAGGGTACTTAGCATTTGATCAAAAGAAATCGTATTTTCTGATACCTTAAAAGAAATATTGAAACTATTACACCCATCATGTCCAACAGCAATTTGCTTAGAGGTATTAAAATCTAATGAAGGTCTCTTAAATTTAAAACTATGAGGATCAATTACATTATCATTGACCTCAATAACCAACCATAGACCCTCAATTTTAGCATTATATTTTCCCATATTCGAAGGTGAATTTTCTAACTCCTCTGAACTATTCTTATCATTGATCTCTTTTTCTTTCTCATCAATATAATCTTGGTGAACTTTGCTATGTGCCGCTGAATGTGGAT
>JAUXGV010000221.1 GCA_030621915.1 Flavobacteriaceae bacterium | reverse complement strand
AACTAAAATTAGAACAGCACATCCGATTCACATCTCCTTTGGAAAGGTTCGAACCCCTTTGAACGGTTCCGGGTGAGGTAAAATTCTTTATCTGTATTGATTCAAAAATTGTCCAATTTTTAATACAATAGTATCTGCTAGTTTAAATTTAGATTCCACCGTCCAACCAGCCACATGAGGACTTAATAAAACACGATCTGATTGAATCAGGTACTGAAAAGCTTCTGGTAAATTATCATCTGAAAAAAAGTTTTCAAATGATGATTTTTCATATTCCAAAACGTCCAAACATGCACCTAGAATTTTGTTAGACTTTATAGCTTCCACCAGATCCGATGTTACAACATTGGATCCCCTTGCAGTATTGATTAAATAAAATTCTTTTTTAAATTTTGAAATAAATTTAGCATCAAACATTTTATTTGTTAATTCAGTTTGAGGAATATGTAAACTCAACACATCGGTTTTTTCAAACAATTCATCAATCTTAACCTGTCTGGCATTTGTGTCTGCAACATTTTCTTTAATATCATAACAAAGAACTTCACAATCAAATCCCTTTAACTTTTTTGCAAAAGCCTTACCCATATTGCCGTACCCTATAATTCCAACAGTTTTTCCATCCAGTTCTATACCACGATTGGCTTCTCTTAACCATTTTCCTTGCCGAATTTCTGAATCTGCTTTTTTAAGTTGATTGAACAAAGCTAAGATCATACCAAGGGCATGTTCCCCAACAGCATTTCTATTTCCTTCGGGAGCAGCAATAAGCTCTATTTTCTTTTCTTTTGCATAATGGATATCTATGCTTTCCAGTCCTGCACCCACTCTTGCAATAAATTTTAAATTAATAGCTTTCTCAATAAAGTTTTTATCAATTTTAAACCGACTACGAATAACAATGCCATCATAAAGATGAATTTTTTCTTCAATTTTTTCTTTTGAAGCATCGTAGTCTTCATCACATTGTAAGCCAAATTCCTGTAAGCTATGAATCAAATGAGGATGATTTGTATCGAGAAAAAGAACCTTCATAAATTGAAATTGCTATTTTAAAGATTTATATAAACACCCTTGAAGAGGATTCATTATTAATGTTGGCAAATTACTATCTTTACTTAAGTTTTGGTCTTAATTTGCTAAAAAAATATTCACAATTCTCTAAAATTTAAATATGATAAATAAAATTAAAATACTCACTTTAATTATCTTTATTTGTGTTCCATTTGCAGTGAATTCTCAAGATTATTATTACAATGATTTTAAGCCCTTCAATGAATCTATTCCAAGTCCGGAAGAATTTTTAGGCTATCCAATAGGAGATTATCATACCCGACATGATTTGGTGGTTTCTTACCTTAAAAAATTAGCTGAACTATCAAATAATGCATCGTTTTCAGTTTATGGAAAAACCTATGAAAACAGAAAACTTACATTATTAGCAATCTCTTCGATTGATAATCATAAAAATTTAGAACAAATTAAAATAAAACATTTACAAGTTGTAAATGGAAATACAGATATAACTGATTTTTCTGACTTACCAATTATAATCAATTTGGGTTATGGTGTTCATGGCAATGAACCAAGTAGTACAGAGGCAGCATTGCTTACTGCATATATTTTGGTGGCATCAGAAAATGAAAAAGTAAAGGAGTTTCGGAAGGAAGCCGTTATTTTTATAGATCCAACGATCAATCCTGATGGAAGAGACCGACATACCAATTGGGTAAATAACTTTAGAGGAGATCCATTGATAGCAGATAAATATGATATAGAACATAATGAGACATGGCCAAGAGGAAGAACCAATCATTATTGGTTTGATTTAAATAGAGACCTATTTTTGGGTGTACACGATGAAAGTAATGCAAGATTAAAATGGTATCATGAATGGTATCCAAATGTGGTAACGGATTTTCATGAAATGGGAACCAATAGCACTTATTTTTTCGAACCGAAGAATAAATCTGCTTCGCTGAATCCAATTACTCCGAAAGAGAATCGATCTGTATTGAATAAAGTGTTTGCAGAACAATTTTCTGAGGATCTTGATAAAATCGGATCCTTATATTTCACAGATGAAGTCTTTGATTCCACTTATCCTGGCTACGGTTCTACTTATATGGATTTACAAGGTTCGTTGGCATTGTTATTTGAACAGGCTAGTTCAAGAGGACATTTACAGGAAAACTCGACGGGTGTAATTTCATTTGCTTTCACAATTAAGAATCAATTCGTATCTAGTATAGCAACCATTAAAGCGTCAATTAAGAATAAGCAATTATTATATCAATACCAACATACTTTTTTTGCCAATTCTAAAGATAAGGCAGCCAAAAGTAATGTTAAGGGTTATGTATTTGGAGATGATATTGATGCCAATAGAAATAAAGCGTTTATTGATCTTCTTTTAAAGCATAAAATTGAAGTTTATTCTTTGGAAGATGATTTGAAAATTAATGATAAGAAATTCAAATCTGAAAACTCTTATGTTGTTCCCACCAAACAAAAGCAGTATTATATGGTTCAGTCTATTTTTGAAACTTACAGCAAATATAGAGATAGCGTTTATTATGATACTTCAGCTTGGTCATTGGTAAATTTTTATAATATGGAGTACAATGAGCTTCCAAAAATGCCAAAAATTTCTTCGGCTATTAACAAGGGATCCAATAAAATTAAGGTTGAACCAATTTCCACCAGTGATTATGCATATATAATTCCATATGAAGATTATTATGCTCCTGCATTTTTGTATCAGTTGCAACAAAATAATGTCATTGTTAAGACATCTTCCAAACCATTTTCCATTTTATCAGAAGGTAAAGAGGTTCAATTTGGTAGAGGAGCATTAATGGTTTCGGTGAAAGATCAAAGGGTTACTAAAGATTCACTTTTCAACTTGATTAAGGTCTCAAGCATTAAATATGAAGTTCAGGTATATGCAGTAAATTCAGGATTTACAATTAGGGGTAACGGACTAGGAAGTCGGAGTTTTCAAACAGTGAAAAAACCAAAAGTAATGATGATCGTAGAAGGGGAGGTTTCAAGTTATGAAGCGGGTGAAGTATGGCATTTATTTGAAAAGAGAATGAATATGCACATAACCAAAGTACCGGAAAGGAATTTTTCAAAGGTTGATTTGAGTAGGTACAATGTAATAATCATGGTTTCGGGTAATTATAAGTTACTGGATAAAAAGAGTAAAGAGAAATTGAAAGAATGGATTTCAAATGGAAATACGCTGATTACCACAGCGAAAGCAAGTTCCTGGGTTATTAAAAATAAATTAGTTAATGAAGGTGTTATAGCAAAAGGTAATGATTCATTAATTCAACCTACAAGAATGAATTACGGTGATTCCAGGGGGAGTTTAGGAAAACAAAATATAGGGGGAGCAATTTTTCAGGTTGATCTGGATATTACGCATCCAATTGCTTATGGTTATCAAAAAAGAAATTTACCAGTATATAAAAATAATACGGTTTTTTTAAAACCTTCATCTAATAAATTTTCGACGGTAGCAAGTTATTCGCAAGAACCTCATATAGATGGTTATATATCCGATGAAAATATGAATTTATTAAAAAAATCTGCCTCTATTATTGTAAGTAAAATTGGTCAAGGCCGTGTCGTATTATTTGCTGATAATCCAAATTTTAGAGGAGCATGGTATGGTACAAATAAACTATTTATGAATGCTATTTTCTTTGGGTCACTAATTAATATTCCAAAATAGTACAAATATGGAGGAACCTATAATAAAACTCCATCCGCCTCAGGCGGATGGAGTTTTATATTTTCTTATCAAAGATTGATTTTAGAGGTAATGGTGCCATATGATTTGACTTCACATTACTCAGTCCAAAATTGTAAGACTATCCTTTCAATGCTTCGCAAAGAATAAATTTGACTGCGCTACGCTTCGTCGAATTGCTTATCCTTTCAAAGTTTCGCAAGGAATGAATTTGACTTCGCTAGGCTTCGTCTAATTGCTTATCCTTTCAAAGTTTCGCAAGGAATGAATTTGACTTCGCTACGCTTCGTCTAATTGCTTATCCTTTCAAAGTTTCG
>JAUXGV010000154.1 GCA_030621915.1 Flavobacteriaceae bacterium | reverse complement strand
ATAACAGTGGCATGTTTAATTGGAGAGTCACTAATTCCATCAATTAAGGATACATCAACAATGGCAAATGTTTTATCTCCAATTGGAATTTCATTATGATTTAACTCGGTTATCGAGTTCACTTTCTTCTTTTCTTTTTTATTAGGAGTTGATATCTGCCCACAGGATATTGACAGCATCAAGAAAACCAACAGTAAATATTTGATTCTTTTTATGGGCATCGATGGAATATGTTTATCTTTCATATTTGAAAATGATTTAATAGTTAAATAAAGTATTCATAATTAACTCTCTCACATCTGTTTATCAAATATAGACAATCTTTATCTTAATACATGTTCATTTAGCCGGAGTTATAAACGGAAATTGCTCTCTCCCGGTTTTAAATAAAAAACTACTATATATTATAGAAACATTTTATATTTGTTAGTATAAATAATTATTAAAACAATAAAAATATCACCATGAAAATAAAATACGCAATAGTACTTATGCTGAGTTTGGGGTTTATGACTTCTACCATTGGCCAGAAGAAACAAAAAGGTTGGGTTCCTTTATTTAACGGTAAGAATTTAGACGGCTGGCAAGTCGGTGAAAATGCTGCTTCCTTTTCGGTGGAAAATGGCACGCTTAAGGTAGCAGGTCTTAAAGCGCACTTGTTTTATACGGGTGATGCAGGGAATCATGAATTTAAAAATTTTGAATTCAAAGCAACGGTGATGACCAAACCAAGTGCCAATTCAGGAATTTATTTTCATACCAAATATCAGGAGACTGGATGGCCATCAATTGGTTATGAAGTCCAGGTAAATAATTCACAAAGTGACTGGAAACGGACTGGTAGTTTATACAATATTCTTAATGTTCAGGAAACCTATGTGACAGATAATGTATGGTACACCGAATACATCAAAGTAGAAGGGAAACGGGTGATCGTTAAAATTAATGATATAGTTGTTGTAGACTATACTGAACCTGAGAACCCGAAGCGCTCAGAGGGCGAAGTAAATAGATTGATCTCAAAGGGAACTTTTGCCATTCAGGCACATGATCCTGGAAGCGTTGTTTTTTATAAAGACATTATGGTTAAGCAGTTAAAATAATGCATAGAAAACAGGCAGCATATCTTTGAATATTAATCACTGAAAGTGAAGAGATTGCCCAGATACTAACCTACATTCGAAAGGAGTTTGGGAACAATTCAGCACCAATAGGCTCATATTATGTAAAAGTAGGCAGGTACTATGCAAGGAAAATGAGGTGTAACGAGATGAAAAATTAACACTCCTTCAGAAGGAGGCCTTGTAAAATATAGTGAAAATATTGTTAAGAGAAATGGAATTTGATTTAATAGTTCAACGGAGCGTATATAGACCATTAGAACTTTAATCATAGTTAAGGAATAATTCAAACACCAAAAAAATAAATTAGCATAAAACCAAACCCATGAAAAAATTGATCATTTTATTATTTACAATAACTTTCTCTTTATTACCATCCCAATCAATTCAAGCTGAAGTTAAACTTCCCGCCATCGTATCTTCCAATATGGTGCTCCAAAGAAATACCACAGTGGTTATTTGGGGTTGGGCCGATCCCAAGGAAAAAATCACCATCGAAACCACCTGGTTGGATGCACATATCAACATTCAAGCCGATAAGGACGGAAATTGGCGAACAGAAATCAAAACGACCCATGATAAAACAGCTCAAAAAATCAGTATCCGTTCAAAAGAATCAGACATCGTTTTAAAAAATATTCTTTTCGGAGAAGTTTGGATTTGTTCCGGTCAATCTAATATGCAACAACCTGTCAATGGGTATAGAGGCCAACCTACCTTTGGGAATATGGAAACCTTATTAAAAGCTCAAAATTCCAACTTAAGACTTTTCACCGTTGACCGAGTGGGTTCAAAAACCCCTAAAAAAGATGTTGAAAAATATTCCTCTTGGCAACAGGCTTCTTCTGAAAATGTAGGTGATTTTTCTGCGGTTGCTTATTATTTTGGTCAGCAATTGCAAGAAATATTAGGTGTTCCCGTCGGGATGATTCATACTTCCTGGGGAGGTAGTTCTGTTCAGGCATGGATCAGCAAGGAAGTGATGGATACCTATGAAAAAGTGAATCTTGATACGCTGGATATTAAAAAAAGAACCAATCATATTCCTACCGCATTGTATAATGCCATGATACACCCATTAATTCCATATACAATAAAGGGTGCCTTATGGTATCAGGGAGAGTCGAATCGACTGGAACCTGAAAAATACAAACAACATTTTCCTGCTATGGTCAAAGATTGGCGTACACGTTGGAACATAGGTGATTTTCCATTCTATTTTGTTCAAATTGCACCCTTTTGGTATAACAATAATGACGCTTATTCAACATCAGAAAATACTGCCTTTATTCGCGAAGTACAGTTACAATGTGCCGATTTGATTCCCAATTCAGGTGTCGCTATTACTATGGATATTGGTGAAGAATTTTACATCCATCCACCAAAAAAGAAAGAAGTAGCAGATCGTTTGTTATTCAACGCGTTGAATCAAACCTACGGCATGAAAAATATTGACGGTAAATCTCCGGTTTTTGATTCCTTAAGTGTAAAAGACGATGAAATGGTATTGAAATTTATTAATGCTGAGGGCGGATTGTACTCTTATGATGGATTAACAGGCTTCGAGCTTGCCGGAGAAGATAAAGTATTCTATCCTGCCAATGCAAAAATTGTAAGTGGACAAAATGTGCTGTTAAAAAGTGACCATGTACCCTTGCCTGTGGCGGCACGATATGGATGGAAAAATTGGATTAAAGGAACTTTATACGATACTAATTTATTGCCAGCCTCATCTTTTAGAACAGATCACTGGGAGGGTGCTACACAGTATTCCGAAGAAAAACCAGATGAATAAATTGGTTAAAATAGTTGGTTACTTTCTACTTCCATTAATTCTTTTTATTGGATGCAAGCATGTAGAAAAAATTCCAACAAAAAAAAGGCCGAATATTGTTTTTATTTTGGCAGATGATCAACGCAATGATGTCCTATCGATAGCAGGACATCCCATAGTTCAAACGCCAACAATTGACAAATTAGCCAATAATGGCATGCGCTTTACCAATGCCTTTGTCACCACTTCCATTTGTGCTGCTAGTCGTGCTTCAATCTTTACGGGACTCTATGAAAGCAAGCATAATTATACTTTTGGGAAAGATCCGATTAAAAAAGAATACACTCAAAATTCTTATCCATATTTGCTTAAAAAATCGGGGTATCACACGGGCTTTGTGGGTAAATTCGGCATCGAAATTGAAGAAAAAGACAGCTTGATTCCAAAAATGTTTGACTTTTTTAAACCTGCCCCTCGGAATGCACCCTATTTTGAAATATCAGCCGATGGGTCTAGACGGCACTCAGCGGAAATTAAAGGCGATCAGGCCATTGAATATATCAATCAACAATCAAATGAAAACCCATTTTGTCTTTCCATAAGTTTCAACGCGGTCCATGCAGTGGATGGAAATAAAACTCCCGGAAATGAGGGGCATTACCCCTACCCAAAAGCGGTGGCACATTTATACAAAAATATAGAAATGCCTCAACCTGAATCATCCGATCCGGAGATTTTTGAAAATCACCCTGACTTTTTAAAGAATTCCATGAATCGAGTACGATTCCGTTGGCGTTGGGATACGGAAGAAAAATATCAAATAAACCTCAAGGCCTATTATCGTATGATCAGTGGTTATGACCTTGTGATTCGAAGAGTTCTTGATGCCTTAAAATCAAAAGGCCTGGACGACAATACCATCATCATTTATATGGCTGACAATGGTTATTATATGGGTAATCGTGGCTTTGCCGGAAAATGGTCGCATTATGAGGAATCTATTAGAGTACCTATGGTTATTTATGACCCCAGAAAATCCGTTAAAGATCGTGGCTTAATTTCAGATAATATGGCATTGAATATCGATATTGCTTCTACTATTTTGGACTATGCCAATGTTAAAGTTCCTGCTATTTATCAAGGTACAAGTCTAAAGCCCCTTGTCAATAATTCGCTTAAAAGAGCGTGGCGCACAAATTTTATGATTGAGCACCAAATGAACCATCCTGAAATCCCAAAATATGTGGGGTTACGAAATAAGCAATATGTCTATGCCAATTATTATGAACAAAATCCACCTTATGAATATTTACATGATTTGGAGAAGGATCCTGATCAGTTAAAAAATCTTATTGATAATACCGATTATAAAGATATTCTTGATGATCTAAGAAGTCAAACTTCCCATTTAAAAAATAAAATAAATAATTAACTAAAAAATTAAACGGGGTTGTTAATAAAATTCATGATCCAAATTTATATTATGGAACTAAAACACCATTTTCCAAAATCAAATCATATTTATATCCTGCTCCATAATCCATATTTAATGAAACAAGGACCTTCATTGTAATGTTTGTTCCTTCAGCCACAAATATGTCAGAGGTAATTATCAAATCATAGTCATCTTGGCTTCCATCTTTAATATGAATCCAGTTCCTGTTCATAATCCCTGCGTTAACTTTTACACATTCACCGGTAATTTGAATAATTTGTCCTTCAAATTTTTTTGGATTGCCAACCAATTCTGAAATCATAATAGAGCCTTTATGTTTCTGAATTTTTTCAGTGTTTTCAATTGCTTTTTTGTCAGAAGTATTTTCAATAACCTCTTCGCCATTAATTTTAATATTCTTCAAAGAACCTGGTTCATTTCCATGATTTACAGGAACCAAATTTGTTACTAAATAAATTTTTTCAAAGACCTTTTTATTCTCTTTACTTTCAAAATTAGTTTTCAGTAATGCCCTTTTGTAATAGTAGGTTCCACCAATCTTTATTTCTTTTTTTCTAACGGCGATCCAAAATTGATTTTCTCCTTCCGTAACATTGAGATAGAGATACCTTGTGGCTGTGATAATTTCATTAACAATTACCGTATGTAATTCATTAATTTGAGATTGGCCAGGATTCAAATTTGAAGGATTATGAATATGGTTAGAGGGTTTTTCTGGACTCTTTTCTATCTTTTGATATTCTGGAGTGGAGTCAGTATTGGGCCCCTTGTTACATGAAATTGCCACAACTAGAATCATTGTAATCGATATAAATAATTTTACTTTATGAAACATAATATATTCTTTTAAAATCGTTTTATTAGTTTGGTATAGATTCTATAATTATCTTGTTGATCACCTTTGGATAGCTCTCCAGAGGCACTTATGTACATTTTTCTTTTAATATTTAGTGAAAGGTTCAAACCGTAATAATTCTGATCATAAGTCGAGGTAAAACTATTAAAATAATCAAAGTTAGCAATCCTATATGAAAAATCAGCATTAAGTTTATTTTCTATTAGATACCTTGAATACCTAAAAGATAATATATTGCTTTTTAAGTAATTTGAAGTATTCATATTATATTTAGCGGAGATGGCTCCATCAATAACCGGAATATTTGAGTAGGTTACATATCCGTTATAATTATCCGATTTATTCTCATTATTACCTTGAAACCTTTTGCTGTAACCAAATCCTGTATGAAGGTTTTTAACAGGTTTAATATTAATCCGTATTCTTAAACCTTGTCTTGCAATATCTTCATCGAGTAATCTTTCGATTTCAGATTGAAAAGTTTCATAGTATAAAATTCTTTTTCTGGAATCGTAAGAAACCATTAAATTTACTTTTCTACCAAACCTATATCTTGCCGATACGTATAAATTTGTCAGTCGAGGGTCATTACTAACAGTATCGTTCAATTTATTGTATATATCCAGTTCAGTGGATGCGAAAAGATTCAATTTTGAACCTATTGTACTTGAATGTTGAAAATAGACATATCTTCTATCAATTTTCCCAGAATTTCTCTGTTCTATAAAACCTAAGGTACTTTCAGAACGTAGATTTTTCATATCTGTTATTCTACCATAAAAAGCTCCATATTCAAACAAATCAGGATTGAATGAATAATCAAATATATCGGGTCTAAATCCAGCGATAACTCCTACATAGTTCTTTCCAAAATATTTCTCAATCTGTAAACCATCTATAGCACCTAGAGAAGACATTTTGGGATTTATTTTTCTACCTAACACAAGAGACAAAGTTGGATTAAAATCATACTTTAAAGCAAAATTATACACGTTAAAAAAAGTAGTTTTTCTGGCGTAATTTGATTCATCATCGATAAAATTTTGTCGGTAGTTTATATAGGAATAAAAGGAAAAACTGGATTCTTTAATCCGTTCCATAGATAAAGAAAAGCTTGACATAATTCCATATCTATCATCCCTTACATTAGATAAATTGCCATAACCAGCAATAGATACCCGTCCTCTAATTCTTGATTCTTTTTTTAATTTTAATGTATCTTTCTTTGAAATATTTAGTGAATCTATTTTTACATCTTTTATTTCTTCTAAATCCGTAACTTCACTAATCCTGTTGGAATAACCGAAATAAACTTCATCTCCTTTTTCAACTTCACAATCATAAATTTTAGAACAAACTACGGACCTGGAAGATTTACTTTTCACCAATAGACATGGTCTTATTTGATTTATAAATTTCAATGAATCTCCAGGGTTAAGTTTCTCGGTATCCTCAAATTTTACATAAATATTATTAGAAGTAACAAAGGAAACCTTTCCAATAATCAATTGATTTTTCTCTTGTCCGTAAATGCTTGAACCAGATATAGCAATAAATAATATGATTATATAAAAATCTTTCAAATTACTTAATTATTACCGTCAGGATGACATTCCAAACATGCATTGCTATCATAAATATACCCAGAGACCTCACTATGATCGTTATTTGATTCAGATTGAGAATGGCAGGTAAAACAGGTGAATACTGCATAACTAGCAGGATTTGTATGACATTCAACACAACTGTTCCAGGCTTCTCCTTCTCTATGTTTTCCACTATATATAGGAAAATATTGGCCGTCATGATCAAAAGTTGCAGGTGTCCACCCTGGGTTCGTTGTATGACATGCAACACAATCTGTAGGAAATTGAGCTGCCTGATGATTTGGATCATTGGTTTGATTGTAATCATTTTGATGACAGCTCACACAATCAGCAGACACGTCAGAATAATTATCTGTTATATGACACTGCTTACAATCTTGAATATCATGTCCTAAACTAAGTGGGAAAAAGTCATGGTTAATTGTAGCTGGTGTCCACCCGGGATTCGTTGTGTGACAGGATGTACAATCTGTAG
>JAUXGV010000148.1 GCA_030621915.1 Flavobacteriaceae bacterium | reverse complement strand
CAATCTAGAAGTTAAGTGGGGTGATTTTAGAATGGAAGCTCCAGATCGACCTGGATTAAAATTGGTTGCTTTGGGTGAAGTTGGAAAACCGGCATCAATTCCGGCTCCTTTGGTTAGAGTAAAATCGGGCACTTCTATTCATGCAAAAATTACCAATACATTATTAGATTCAACAATTACTGTTTATGGGTTTCAAAAAAGACCCTATAACATAGCAGACAGCCTTTTCATTTTACCTGGTAAATCGGCTGAAGTAACATTTGATTCAGGTGAACCAGGAACTTATATGTATTGGGTTAAATTGGGAAAGGGACATAAAAAAGAAGGGCTCAATACACAAGAAGATGAGCAATTGGCAGGAGCTTTTATTGTTGATCATCAAGAAGGCTCACCAAAGGACCGCGTTTTTGTTATGAATATTTTTAGTAGTAGAAATGATTCTGAAGGAGCTTCACCAAAGTGGGTTGAATCACTTACCATAAATGGACTTTCATGGCCCTTTACAGAAAAAATTAAACCGTCTGTTGGAGATGTATTGAATTGGAGAGTGATCAATGCTTCTGATAGAAACCATCCCATGCATCTTCATGGTTTCTATTTCAATGTATTGGAAAGAGGAAACACTCAAAAATCAACCATCTTTACAAAAGAACAAATCCCTTTTGTTGTAACCGAAACCTTAAGAGGAAGAACTACCATGAACATGCAATGGGAAGTTAAACGGCCCGGTAACTGGTTATTTCATTGTCATTTATCCTTTCATGTTACTTCAAGTTTAAGGCTGCCAGGTGCAGCAGATGCAGATCCTGAAGGATCAATAAGTCATATGGCCGGACTCGTTCTAGGAATTCAGGTAAAGGATGGAACGTCAGATTTGATATCTAAAGGTCAATCCAGAAAAATTAAATTATATGCTAATGAGGGAAATGAAGGGCATATGTCTTTTAATTTGAAACGCAATAGTAAACCTAAAGCATTTACTCCGGGCCCTTTATTAATTTTAAAACAATATCAACCAACCTATATCACTGTAAAGAATCAAATGTCAGAAGAAACATCCATTCATTGGCATGGATTGGAAATCGACAGTTGGTCAGATGGGGTTCCTTATTGGAGTTCGTCTGATGGACTCAGTTCACCCGTTATAAAACCTGGAGATGAGTTTACCTATAAACTTTCATTAATGCGACCAGGTACTTTTGTATACCACAGTCATTGGGACGACATTCCGCAATTAACTAAGGGACTATATGGACCGATGATTGTTTTCGCTGAAAACGAAAAATACAATCCTGATATTGATCATCCCTATATTTTTGGTTGGAAAAATTCTGAACCAAACTCAAAAGGAGAACTCGATCTCAATGGGTGGGATGAAGTTCCCGTACAAAAAGCCAAGGTAGGAGAATCACATCGCATCAGGCTCATCAATATTGGTCCGGCTGGTGGTGCAAGAATTATTGTAACAAAAGATAGCATCGCAATACCAATTAAAATTATTGCCAAAGACGGTGCAGATTTACCTCTTGCTCAACAACAAGAATTCGAAAAAACACCAAAAATTTTTGTTGGTGAAACGGCTGATTATAATTTTACACCTACTCAGCAAGGTGTCTATGAAATGAGATTCCGGTATATGAACAATAACTGGATTCAAAAATGGGTAGTTAAGTAAACTACATCACTATAATCCATGATTTATATCTTTTCAATCTTAATGACCATATTATTGTAAAAAATAGGTCAAATAGAAAATACGTGTTTTCAATTAGCAATTGCCATGTAAGGAAACTTTCCGTTTCACGACATAAAAGAAATAGACATAATGCATTATTATTGATTTTCCAGTACTCGATTCTTCAAAAATGAAAATATCCATCCTATTTATTTTAGTCTTATTAGCTCTGGGAGGATGTGATGTTGATCCGAATGATGTAACAATTGAGGAAAGCATCATTTTTACCTGGGATAACAATCCATTTGATGATCGATCAGGAACTGTGACAGAAACTGTTGATGGAATTACTGTTGTAGTAACATCTCCCCTATCAAATCATAATCATTCAGTAGGGTTTATGGATATTGTGGATGCTGATGGTAATTCCAAGGATAATGTAGTGGTCAGTTATCACCCAGAAAGTTCCATTACATTCACATTTAGTACACCTGTATATGTTGAATCTATTGTTGCCATGTCCGGTGAAAATCATAATATTATCTATACATTTATACCGCTGGAAGGTGGTAATGATCCCATCGTTAAAGAATTAATTTCCGGAAAGAATGTTGCAGCGGCTTTTGTAGATTTTAATTGGACATTGATCACTTCTTTTACCGTAACATCTTCAGATACACTTTTTGGCTTTGATTATTTAACAGTTTCTGTTCCAAATATGGCTGACGATTTTTAACTGTGAGAATAATCAAGTTATTTTCTTAAATTCTACCCAAAAACAAAAAAGCCCTATAAATGGAAAACCTACAGCTCAGAAATTAGTTTTGATAAATTGCCTCTATTTACAAAACATCCTACCAACCAAATGTTCATCTTTATTCATTTTAATTTAGGATAAATAATACATAAATCTCGAAAAGGATTTAATGTTGTTTGGATGTTAATATAATCGTTTCGTCCTAACCCTTTTGTTTAGTTCATATATAAGTATTACATTTATAAACAATAAATTGCTGTTTGAATTAACTTTAACTTTACCTCAGTTAAAAATGAATTATATATTTGATCATATAATTGAAAAATTTAATTTAAATCATAACAAATTTCCAACTAAAGGAAATGGAGAATTTATTATCTACCATCGTAATGGTGAAATACGCATTAAAACATTTATGAAAAATGGTAAAAGAAGCGGACCCGCTGAATGGTACCATGAAAATGGCAAATTAAAGATTAGAGCAAATTATAATGATGGCGAATTAGAAGGGACCTATGAAGAGTACGATGAAAATGGTCTGTTGGAGTTCAAAACAATTTATAATGATGCTCGATTAAACAGCGTTTAATAAAAAATTTACTAAAAAAGACTCCTTCAAAAACTGCTGCACAATTCCGATACCTATCGGAACTCCCTAATTTGAGCTACACATGTATTTTAATAAAACAATATGAAAACACTAAGTATTTTAGGATTTATTATTTTTTTCTCTCTTGTTGCGAATTCACAGTCATTACAGGTTAGTTCTGACGGGCATAGGCTGGTTAAAAAAGATGGCTCTGTTTTCTTTTATATGGGAGATACTGCGTGGGAGCTCTTTCATAGATGCTCAAAAGAGGAAACAGAAATGTATTTAAAAGACCGGAAGGAAAAGGGATTTAATGTAATACAGGCCGTTGTGCTAAGCGAATTGGACGGATTAAACACTCCAAATTCAGAAGGAAATACCCCTTTGATTGACAACAACCCACTCAAACCGAACGAAGCATATTTTAAACATGTTGATTGGGTGCTTCGCAAAGCGGAAGCGTTAGGGATCTATATAGCAGTGCTACCAACCTGGGGAGACAAATGGAACAAGAAATGGGGTGTAGGACCCGTAATTTTTGATACTGCAAATAAAGCTCGTGAATATGGAAAATGGCTTGCAAAAAGGTATAAAAATCAACCCAATATTATTTGGGTTACTGGTGGTGACAGAATTCCTGAGACCCCTTTGCAAATGGAGGTGATGCAGGCAATGGCAGAAGGCATAGATGAGGTAGATAATGGAAAACACTTGATGTCGTTTCATCCTTCAGGATATTATTCATCTTCACTTTTTTTTCATGATACGAAGTGGTTGGATTTTAATATGGCTCAAACAAGTCATGCTAAAATAAATGCTCCGGTTTATGAGCTTATTGGAAAAGATTATAATCTGAAACCAATTAAGCCATGCCTCAATGGAGAACCGCAATATGAAGATATTCCTGTGAATTTTTCTCCTCTAAATGAACGGTTTGTAGCATATGACGCTCGTCAGGCTGCATACTGGTCTGTATTGGCAGGTGCTATGGGGCATACTTATGGAAATAACAATATTTGGCAGATGTGGACTTTGAAAAGTGAACCAATTCTTAATGCCCGAATTCCATGGCATGAAGCCATCCATCAACCGGGAGCTTCTCAGATGATATATGTACGAAAGCTTTTTGAATCAAGACCATTTCTCAATATGATTCCTGATCAGGATATTTTGGCTGATGTCTATGGTCAGGATAAAAATGTGATCAGGGCTGCCCGAGATAAAGAGGGTTCATTTGTAATTGTTTATACATCTTTTGGGAAAACTATTCATATTCAAATGGAAAAACTTGCTGCTGATATGATAAAAGGTTATTGGTATAATCCACGCGAAGGAACGAGCCAGCCCATAGAGCCTTTTACAAATACTCAAAAAGTTAAGACTTTTGTACCCCCTTCAAGTGGTGCACGAACCGACTGGGTATTAGTATTAGATGATAAACAAAAGAGTTACCCTGATCCGGCAACCATAGATTTTAAATAATATTAAAATTGGCATTATTTAAAATGTACAACGGGTATTTTTGGTATTTTGAAACAATTCTAAACAATCCTACCACCCGCAAAAAACCACATCCAAAATATAAAAACTTCCAATAAATAGAGAACCAGAGCACAGTATTTCGTTTTAATAATTTTCCTATATTTACAAAACAACCTACCAACCAAATGATTAACTTTTTTAGGAAAACACGAAAAAAAATGGCAGATGATAACCGACCTTTAAAGTATATGCGATATGCTATTGGAGAAATTGTATTGGTTGTTGTTGGGATATTGATTGCGTTGCAGATAAATGCATGGAAGGAGGAGCGGAAGTCGAAACATCTTGAATATGTAACGCTTTCAGAATTAAAGAAAAACATTGATGCCGATGTAGTGGAGATGAGCAATGTTTCTGAACTACTCAATAAGCGTCTTGCATCGCAAAAAATAATTTTACACAGTATTTCAAACAACAATATTTATCATGATTCGCTCAATTCTCATTTTGGCCATGCTATCATTTATGATAAAATAGCTTTTCACACTGGAGCCTATGAATCCTTAAAATCATCTGGAATCCAATTGATCAATGATGAAACATTACGGTTTGAGATCAGTAATTATTATGATTTTTACATTAAAGATATGGAAGAAGGTTTTACAGAAATCAGAGACGATTTCTATAATTATATGCTCGGCTATTTACGACATGATTTTAAATACTACTACTCCGATAGTAGAACAGCGGAGCCTAGAGATTTTGAAGCCTTAAAACAAAATAAAACTTTTATAATTTCACTTCGTGTTTTCCAAGATGTGATGTCTATGAACCTAAGGACTCTGAGAATCACACAAGAAGCTTCAATCAAATTATTGGAAAGGATCAATTTAAGGCTTGAAAAAATAAATAAAAGATGATTAACCTGCTGCCAAAGTATTACAATTTGATAAGGTGGATTAGGAGGAGACTATCTTAAGGTAACAATAACAAATAAGATTTTAGAATTACAAAATTATATAAAATGAGTACGGAAGAATTAATATCACAAGCTATAGAGTTTGAAAAAAATGAAAAATCATTTAAAACAAGGAGTGAAAAAATTATAGCTGTTAGAGAAGCAAAGGAAATAATTCTTTCATTAAATGAAGTTTATAAAAAAAGCAAAGATGAGCATCTAATGACTATAATGAAAAGGGTATCTGTGATTAAAATTAAACTAGAAAAGAGATTAAGAATTCGATAATTTCAATAATCATGAAATTAATAAACTAAAATAACAAAGAACGAACAACCAAGATTAACACGCTTCTTATTCTGTTTACTCTTTCTCCTACCAACAATCCAAAACCCATCCAAAAACAAAAAAGCCCCCCAATAAATAAAGAGATCTTTGTTGACGCTTAAAAAAATTTAGGCTTACAATTGTTAATTGAAAACACTACCAAAAAACAGTTAAAATAATTTATTATTTCAATTTAAAACAAATCTTGATGTCACAATTTGTGATATCAAATGAATATATAAATAATATGGGCGAAAAATTAAGCGTACCTGATGAAGTAGTAATAAGTAAAATATATTATTTAAGAAAACAAAAAGTTATGTTAGATAGTGATTTAGCAGAGCTTTATCAAGTAGAAACAAGAAGATTAAATGAACAAATTAAAAGGAATTTAGAGCGTTTTCCTGAAGATTTTATGTTTCGACTTACAAATGAAGAATGGAAAAACTTGAAATCGCAATTTGCGACATCAAGTTGGGGAGGAAGAAGAAAAGAACCTTATGCATTTACCGAACATGGAGTTTTGATGTTATCAAGTGTATTGAATAGTAAAAAAGCTATTGCAGTAAATATTCAAATTATGAGAATTTTTACCAAGCTACGAGAAATGTTAAAAGATAATTTAAATTTAAAGCTTGAAATTGAAGATATAAAGAAAAGGTTATCGAGTCAAAACAAAAATATCGAATTAGTTTTTAGTTACTTAGATGAACTTTTAGATAAAAAAGAAAACCCAAAACCAAGGCAAAAAATAGGTTATAAAAAATAATTTATTTTGCCGCAAAATTCCCCTGCTACCCTGCTACCGCTCGTTTGTAACGAGTGGCGAATGCTATAGTGAAGTATCTATCCCAGAAAACCAATATCATCAATTTCCAATACGGTATTGTCGCCAGCAAAATTCCTTGCACTTGAATATTTCCAATGAGTTGGTTCCGTAACGAAACCAGATAATACTGGATTTTTATGAATATAATCCAACTTTTGTTTAATTACATCTGGACTCCATAATTCAATGGGATTATTATGATGCTGCCAAAATTGATATGTAGCAATATTACCTTTTTTATTTCCAGCTCTTTTAAACATCCATAGCATCCATTCCTTTCTACTTTCCACTGGATTATTTTCTATTGCAAATAGTATATTTTTGGCAGTATGCCTTTTAAAGTCTCTTAATAATTCCATAGGTTTTTCATCCGCTGATCGAAAAATTAAATGAATATGACTTGGCATAAAACAATAAGCATATAATTCCATCGCTTTAAATTCTCTACAATAGTCAATACTTTCAATTAATATTGTAAAATAAACCTGTCTTGTAAAAACCAACCACTGGCAGGCAGGCATCTATCCAATTGATGGTTGCGAAAGATATAAAATACGCCCCGGTTGGATTGTGAAATTTATAATTCCTGCTCATTTCACTAAAATAATAAATATTAATCAACCAACCCTTTCCAGTATATTGATTTTTTATCTACTCTTGATAATAACTTGTTGTAAACATTTAATACGAGAGATTTGGCTTTTTCAATTCTTATATTTTACCTCTGCTAATAATGAATCCACAACATTTCTGTTGTGGATTTAATTCTTACTCGGTACCGCCACTCGTTACAAACGAGCGGTAGCGGGGGGGACTGAAAACGTGTTAATTTCAACTTTTTTTAATTCCCTTAAGACTAAATAATTATGAAACTATCTAATATAAATTCGTTATATGATATACATAATTGATATATTTATTACATTT
>JAUXGV010000082.1 GCA_030621915.1 Flavobacteriaceae bacterium | reverse complement strand
ATGGTTCAAGCCGATTCTCTTAATCCGGCATCATTGATAAATGCGATGGAAAATGGCCAATTCTATGCTTCAACAGGTGTGGTACTCAATGAACTGAGGTTTGACAATAATAAATTGTCCGTTAAAGTAGCGCCCGAAACAGGAATTAAATACACCTTGTCAATTATTGGCTGTAGAAAAGGTCAATCAGAATCAGAAGTGTTTAGTATTATAGAAGGGACTGAGGCTGATTTTGAAGTGACTAATGATTTTCTATTTATAAGATGTAAAATTACATCCACCAAATTACAGGATAATCCTATTGAAAATTCATTGTACGAAATGGCATGGACTCAACCGGTTCTTGGCAATGAATAATTTAGAAACAATTTGTGTTTATAAAATAAAATTTAAATCAAATGAAACGACGGACAAAAATGGTGGGTTTTAAATATTTACTGAACCCAGGAAACCCCTGATAATATAATTCCAAATGAATATTTACCTAAAAACTAGATTTTAAGTCAAATATATTTTTATGTATTCCTTGATCAATATAATTCAAGTAATCATCATCTTTCAAGGATGTTTACTTACTTTATTCATATTTATTTCCAATAAAGAAAAGTTAAAAAGTAATTTGATACTTGCCATAATCATTGGCATATTAACCATTCAAATTCTTGGAATTTTTCTAGCTTATCGGGATATTTATACCGATTTTTTTAGAAGTACAAATGGTTTGTATCTTTTTCTTTATGGTCCACTTCTTTATTTTTATAGTAAATTCATTACGTTTTCAGAATTCAAATTAAAGGTGATTCATTTTCTTCATTTCTTACCATTTGTAATAGTGCTCACTATGATCTGGTTTACTGATGAAAGTGTCAATCAATCCAAATTATACATATTTTATACCATTCAAATTCTTACTTATATTTTCATTTGTTTTGTAGAAATTCACAGATATAAAAAGATTATAAAAGATAATTATTCCAGACTGGAATGGTTAAATTTGGGATGGCTTCAATGGACTCTTATCATGTTTACCTTAATCGTTTTTGTGGATGTAATTCAATTTGGTACGTTTCATTTTAATTTTGAAACACACTATTTGGAGCTGACCGTTTATATATTGGTTCTTACTACTATTAATTTGCTATATTTTAAGGGATTTAGTGCTTCTCGAACATCTTTGGGGTTTAATAAGGATGACCTTGCTCTTTCTTCTTCAATGACATCCAGAAAAAGACGCCTTAGTTCCCATGATGAAAATAAAGGAATGACTGACCGACTGGAATTGCATTTAATTTCTAGTGAATCGTTTAAAAACCCAAATCTAACCATAGGATTACTGGCTGAAGAAATTGGTATTTCCAAAAGAACAATTTCTGAATTAATCAATGATCATTATGATCAGAATTTTGTTGACTTCATTAATACCTATAGAATAAATTGTGCCAAAAAAAGATTGAAGAACCCCATAGATCCAAATGAAACAATATTAGAAGTAATGTATGACGTTGGTTTTAATTCTAAGTCTTCTTTCAATTCTGCATTTAAGAAAAAGACAGGAAGTACTCCAACGGAGTTTAAATCTAACTAATTTTTTAAATTACTCTTTTTCACATCCAAAATAGTTTAAATAAAATCAGTTCGGATTCGCGAATGAAAACCTTTAGAACAGTAGTCTTGAATACTTTTGTTCAAAAACTATATATCATGAAAATAATTAAAATTTTACTATGTACTTGTTTATTTATAAACTGTCAAAATCAGAAAACAGCGTTGATAACAATTTTTAACATTAAAATTAATTCTAATAATATTACCGATGTTATCATATCAAAATATGATATTGAACTTGAAAAAATGACTGAATTAAAATCCTTTGATTCTATTTTTATCAATAATACTTATGCTATAGAGGATCAATTTATGGGACCTGCTATTTATGAAATTAAAACAAATTCAGGACAAGAAATTAGAATTGCTGTGGAAAAAAATGGTTTGGTGGAAATTCAACTAGGAGATGAAATTAAATTAGAATCTGAGATTGCCAGTGTATCTGATTTTCAACAAATAATCCAAAAACTCAACAATCAATACTTTGAAGGAATGATAGCTGATTTTGATAAAGCAATGAAAGAAAATGACCAAGTAGCAATAATTGAATTAGAAAAAAAGAAGGACAAAATTCTGTTGAAGTTTATTGAAGCAATGGAAAATACAGCTAGAGAGATGGGAGCCTCCGCTCTGGCATTTGATGCATTACCTTATTTTGATATGAGTAAAAATCATGATTTTATAGTAGAAATGGCTGAACAATTTAAACTGAAATATCCTGATAGCGAAATGTATGATTCATTGCAATTAAGAATTGATAACGCCGCTAAATTGTCAATAGGAAAAATTGCTCCAGAATTCAAAGCTAAAAACCTCAAAGGTTCAATTATAAACCTATCAGATTTTTCGGGCAATTATGTCTTATTAGATTTTTGGGCAACCTGGTGTCGACCTTGCAGAATTGAAAATCCAAAGCTGGTAAAACTCCATAAGGAATTTGGTGAAACAGGTTTTGATATCATAAGCATAAGTATTGATAAAGATATTCCCACATGGGAAAATGCTATAGAAGAAGATGGAATGGAGTGGAATCAAATATTAAATTCTGATTATTCTATTTACAAACTTTATGCACTATCCTCACTTCCATCAAATTTACTTCTGGATTCCAAAGGTAAAATAATAGCTAAAAATATTACAGCAGATCAACTTAAGGACAAGCTTGAGATTATATTTTCAGGACATGTTTTAAATGAACAGTAAAATGAATAATTTATATGAATCGAAAGTTTTCGACCTAATTAAAGAATTATATGACAGAATAATTTTGAATGTAATCAGGATTTATGCATTTTACTAACGATTCATAAATTCGGCATATTTTATTAAAGAAGGATTAAAAACGTAACTTGCCCAAATGAAAATTGTAATCATTTTTTTAAGTTTTTTAGCTTTATCATTTACACATGATCTTGCCGAAATCCGACTTTTATATAAAGAAGCTGACAGTTCGAAGCAAAACACATTGGCTTTAAATAAAAAGCTAGAATCTATCACAAAAAAGGATGATAAGGTTCTTGTAGCTTACAAAGGGTCCGTAATAGCAATGACCGCCAAATATGCAAAAGGTTCCAAACAAAAAACGCAAGTCTTTAAAAATGGAGTTTCTTGGGTAGAATTAGCCATTCAGGAAGAACCAGAAAATATAGAAATTAGATTTGTACGATTGAGTTTACAGCAAAACAGTCCTAAGATTTTAAAGTATAATAAACACCTCGAAGAAGATAAGCGTTTTGTTTTATCTAATTTCAATCAAATTCAATCTCTTGAATTAACTAGCTATATCAAAGACTATATTTTACATTCGAATAATTTCACAGAAGAAGAAAAAAATGTAATTTCACAACCATAAATTAAACTTTGGTCTGTGAGAAATTTGGATGAAATTGCCTTAAAAATTTCTGAATTAAAATGTTGCGTTATTATACCAACCTATAACAATGATAAAACATTGCATAAGGTTATTGATGACGTTTTAAGATATACATCTCAACTAATCATTGTTAATGATGGCAGTACAGATTCCACCTCGGAAATATTAAAGAAATATAAATCCAGCATTCAGTTAATCAACTTTTCTAAAAATAAGGGCAAAGGGATGGCCTTAAGAAAAGGTTTTGAAAAAGCAGTTCAACTGGGATATAATTATGCTATTACAATTGATTCTGACGGCCAACATTTTGCTGATGATATTCCAGTATTTATAAACGAACTTGAAAAAGAAGAAAAAATTTTATTGATCGGTTCCAGAAATATGACCCATGATTCTGTTCCTAAGGGAAGTAGTTTTGGAAATAAATTTTCAAATTTTTGGTTTTGGGTAGAAACAGGAATAAAATTGACAGATACCCAGTCGGGATTTCGGTTATATCCATTGAAAGAAATTAATAACATTAAATTTTATACCTCAAAATTTGAATTTGAAATTGAATCCATTGTAAAGGTCGCATGGCGCGGAATTCAGATCAAAAATGTGCCCATAAAAGTATTGTATTCTGATGAAAGAGTTTCTCATTTCAGGCCCTATAAGGATTTTGCAAGAATCAGTGTTTTAAATACCTGGTTGGTTCTGGTTGCATTTTTTTATATCAAGCCAAGAAGTTTGTTTCTAAAAATTAAAAGAAAAGGGATTAAAAAATATTTTGTTGAAAATGTATTGCAGAGTTATGATCCTCCAGGCAAAAAGGCCTTATCTATTTCATTGGGAATCTTTATTGGCATTTCACCATTTTGGGGATTTCAAACCATATTAGTTTTAGGCTTGGCGGTTGTTTTTAAATTGAACAAAGCCATAGCATTTGCTTTTTCAAATATTAGTTTCCCACCAATGATTCCCCTTATAATTTATGCAAGTTATAAAATTGGGAACTGGATTTTGGGGACAGAAGAGATAAGTATTGATTTTGAAAATATAACCACAAATGTTAAATTGTTAGCCCATATCAAAGAATATATTATCGGAAGTTTTATTTTGGCTTCAATTTCGTCTATATTTTTTGGAATGGTAGGATACATATTTTTTAAATTACGAGTCAAAAAGCTTTGAATAATTTCTTTTACAAATTATATAAATACTTTAAAAACAGAAAATTAGCCTTACTCGGTTTTCTTGTTTTATTAGTGGCCTGCTTACTATTTTTCTCACTTAGGCTTAATTTGGAAGAAGATATTTCAAAAGTGATTCCGCAATCTGAGAAAACCAAAACCCTGAATAAGGTTTTAAAAAACACAGATTTTTCAGATAAAATTATTGTCAATATTTCTGTTAAGACAAACGGTACTGCAGAGGATTTAATATTGTATGCTTCAGAGATTTTAGATAGTTTGCAAAGATGTTGCCAAGGTTATATTTTAAACATTCAGGGTCAAATTGAAGACGATGCCATGGAAAAAACCATGGAGTTTATCTCAGCCAATTTGCCATTATTCCTGGAGGAAAATGATTATAAATATATTCGGGATAATTTAAGAAGGGAAAAATTAAATGAAGTTGTTCTAAGCAATTATAAAACAATCATTGCTCCCAGTGGATTGATTGCTAAAAAATTAATTCGTAAAGACCCTTTAGGGCTTACATTTAGAGCTTTGAAAAAATTGGAAGCCCTCAAAATATCAGATGATTTTGAATTGTATAATGGTTTCTTATTGACAAAAAACAAAAAGAATTTACTACTGTTTGTCAAACCATCCTTGCCTACCAATGAAACTGATGCCAATACGGATTTTGTAAATAAATTATATGCAATATCAGACGGACTGAATTTGAAATATGCAAAAACTGTAAAAAGTGAGTATTACGGCTCCACAGTGATCGCCGTTTCTAATGCAAATCAAATTAAAACCGATATAAAGTATACCGTCAGCCTGGCGCTCACTATTTTGTTGATCATTTTAATTTTATTTTACAAGAGATTTACCATTCCTATACTATTATTTATTCCAACAGGTATTGGAGCTTTAATTGCCATCGTATCCTTATATTTTATAAGAGATACAATTTCTGCAATTTCATTGGGTATAGGTTCGGTTTTATTGGGAATTACTTTGGATTATTCTTTACATATTCTTACTCATTTCAGAAAGAATAATGATGTGAAGCAATTATATTCTGATGTCACCAAACCCATTTTGATGAGTAGTATTACCACGGCAATAGCCTTTTTGTGTTTACTCTTTTTAAAATCACAAGCCCTTCAGGATTTGGGTATTTTTGCAGCTATTAGTGTTGTTTCGGCTTCACTATTTGCACTTTTAATTGTTCCCTTACTTTATAAACCCAAACAATCTGAGGATCAGTTTTCTAAAAATATTATAGAGAAATTCGCAAGTTATAATTTTGATAAAAACAAATTTTTGGTTGCTGTTTGTATTTTGGCTGTCATACTTAGTTTTTTCACCTATAACCAGGTAAGATTTAATCAGGATTTAAACAGTATGAATTATCAAAGTGAAGCTACGCTTACCGCGGAACGACATTTAGATACCATTTTAAACCTTTCTTCAAAATCCGTTTATATAGTAGCTTATGGAAATGAGATTGATGAGGTGTTGGATGCCAATACCGAAATAAACAATGGACTTTTAAAAGCGAAATCTTTGGGAGAAATAGATCAATACAGTTCAAATGGTAACATTGTTCTTTCTGCAAAAGAGCAAAATAGAAAAATTGAACAATGGAATTCGTTTTGGACAGATGCCACTATCATTGATTTAAAAAAGAACTTAAAGGAGCTTGGTAATCATGTTGGTTTTAAAGAAAGCACTTATCAACCTTTTTACGAAATTTTAGATACTGAATTCCCTTTGCTGAATTTAATGGATTACGCCGAGGTAAAACCACTTTTAACTCAAGAATTTATTTCTGATAAATCCGAGTTGAAAACTGCAGTTTCATTGGTCAAATTGGATAGTTATCAAAAGGCTAAACTGGAAGAAATAATTCAAAATATCCCAAATGCTATTCTAATCGATCGAAAAGAAATTAGTGAAACCTTTTTAGGGGGCTTAAAAGAGAACTTTTCTACCTTGATTAATTATTCTTTTCTGGCTATTGTTATCATACTCCTGATTTTTTTTAGAAATATAGAGCTAACTTTATTAACCACCATTCCAATTGTACTCACTTGGATATTAACCTTGGGGGTTATGGGATTGTTCGGTATTGAATTCACCATTTTTAATGTAATTATTACCACGTTTATCTTTGGCTTGGGTGTGGACTATAGTATTTTTATGACCAATGCTTTGGTAAAAGATTATACATATGGGACTAAAGAAATATCCACCTATAAGGTCTCTATTCTACTTTCTGTAATTACAACAATTTTAGGAGTTGGGGCCTTGATTTTTGCCAAACACCCTGCACTTAGATCTATATCTATACTGTCATTAGTGGGAATATTAATAACGGTTTTTGTTACTTTTACCATTCAGCCATTCATATTCAGAGTATTTGTAAAAAACCGGGCAAAAAATGATTTTCAACCGATTAAAATAGGACTTTTTATTCATTCCTTTTTCTTGCTGATATTATATGGTTTGGGTGGAATAATTTTGTCAATTTTTAGCATTACAATTCTTCAAATACTACCCATTTCAAAAAAAATAAAGTTTAAGTGGATGCATAAGTCCCTGGCTAAATTGGTAATTTTAGTATTATATGCAAATCCTTTTGTAAGGAAAAAAGTTATTAATGAAGTAAAAGAATCTTTTGAGAAACCGGCCATAATAATCTCAAATCATGCTTCGTCATTGGACACATTAACCTTGGGGCTTCTAACCTCTAACGTAATATATTTGGTTAATGACTGGGTATTTAGGTCCCCTGTATTTGGTATATTGGCCCGGGTGTTAGGATTTTATCCTGTTTCTAGTGGAATTGAGGGTAGTACGGAACATTTACAGGAAAAAATCAATCAAGGTTATTTACTAGTTGTATTTCCTGAAGCCAAACGATCATTAACAAATAAAATTGGACGGTTTCATAAAGGTGCCTTCTTTTTGCAGCATCAATTGAAATTAGATATTTTACCGGTTTATTTACACGGTAATTCAGAGGTAATGCCAAAAAATGACTTTATAATTTACAATGGAAGTTTAACAGTTAAAGTTGGAGAGAGAATAAGATATGATGATATGAGCTATGGTATAACCGATAGAGAGAGGAACAAAAATATAAGTAAATTATATAAAAATAATTTTTTAAAATTTCGAAATGAAATTGAATCAGAAGATTATTTTAAGAATATATTATTTTCTAATTACTATTATAAAGAACCTAAAATATTAAAATCAGTTCATGCCGACTTCAAAGTTAAAAAACAATTATATCATACTTTGAATATGGAGCTTCCTATGAAATCAAAAATATTACATATTGGGGATGATTATGGGCAAATTGATATTTTATTGGTTTCTAAATCAATTGAAAGAAAAATTCATTCATTTATTGATGATGATTCAAAAAGAATGATTGCCAATAATTGTTATATAAGTAAACATAGAAAAGTAAAATATATAACAAAAATAAATGACCCAAATATTGTTGACTTTGATATTCTATTATTAACTAAGAATAAAAGTATGAACCTAATTAAAGATTCGATACTAAGTGATTTCAAACAAATTATTGTCGCCAATGATTCGTATCCTAAAAAAGAAATTACTAAAATCGGGTTTATAGTGCAAAAGCAATTTGAAAATTTAGTTGTTTATAGTAAATAAATAAAGCAACTTAATGCATAAGTTGAGTCACTTATGTAAAAACGAAAAATTAAAATTCTTGTAGTATTGGGTCTCATTATAATCAATTATAAATTTAAATAAAATGAAAAAAGTATTATTAATGGCAGTTTTTGCAATTTTAGGATTAACTGTTTCCAACGCACAAGAAAGTGTAGGTACAACAGATGAAATTATTGAAAAAGCCAAGAAAGGAGGCTTTTATATTGGGGCTAATATTGGTGTTCCATTAAGTGGTGCAGGAGACTTAGCATCATTCAATTTGGGTGCTGATATAGCTTACCTTTTCGGGCTTATTGAGAATTTACAAGTGGGTGCCTTGATAGGTTATTCACACTTTATAGGTGATGGCACCTATAATGGAGATTATGGACAACGGAATTATGATGATAATGGCTTTGTTTTGATTGCGGTTTCGGGAAGGTACTTTTTTGCGGATGGAAAGTTTTTTGCAGGAGCAGATCTCGGTGGAGCCATTAATGTTTCTGGAGTTGGAAGCAGTGGCTTCTATGGTAAGGGAAAATTTGGATATAAATTGGGAGTTGTTTCATTGATCGGCTCATTTTCTGCAATTACGGGTGGTGTTAACTATAATAATGGTAATTATGCGTCGGTAAGTGGGTTTCATACAGCTAATGTAGGAGTTGAATTTGGTTTCTAATTGATGTACAAAATAATGAAAGGCGAAAGCAATATGCTTTCGCCTTTTTTTATGGCCTTATTTTAGGTATTTTTACTCCGCTTGAATTGACAAAATAATTTAATTGAAAGATAAATACGATATAGTAATCATAGGCAGCGGCTTAGGAGGATTGGTTTCTGCAAATATTTTAGCCCGACAAGGATATGCTGTTTGTGTGCTTGAAAAAAACAATCAATATGGTGGGAATTTACAAATATTTGTTAGGGATAAAAATATTTTTGATACCGGTGTCCATTATATCGGGGCTCTAGGTAAAGGGGAGAATTTACATCAGTATTTTAAGTATTTGGGAATTATGGATGGCCTGAAATTACAAAAATTAGATGAAGATAAATTTGATATTATCACTTTTGATGGAGAAGATCAAGAATATTACCATGCTCAGGGCTATGAAAAATTTGCAAATTCTCTTATTGAACAATTCCCTAAAGAGAAAAATGCCATTCACCAATATTGTCAAAAATTAAAGGAAGCCTGTAACAGCTTTCCTCTTTATAATTTGGATGAAAGTTCAAAAGGATATGATAGGTCATACTTTACATTGAAAGTGTCAGACTATTTAGATTCGATTACTAAAAATGATTTGTTAAAATCGGTATTGGCAGGTTCTAATTTTTTATATGCCGGCTATACGAATACTCCTTTTTATGTGCATGCATTATCCATCAATTCCTATATTCTCAGTTCCTGGCGTTGTGTAAATGGCGGAGGGCAAATCGCAGATTTATTGATTAAAAGAATAAAGGAATTTGGAGGTGAAATATATAATTACCAAGAGGTTATAAAATTCAATTTTAAGAATGGTTTATTAAATTCGGTTTCAACCAAAAAAGGTAATAATATTAAAGGAGATATTTTTATTTCCAATATTGAACCAAAATTAACTTTAGAAATGTTAAATGGTAGGGGTTTAAAAAAAGCTTTTGTAAATAGAATCAACCAAATAAAAAGTGTTATTGCGGGATTCAGTATTTACCTTTCTTTTAAACCTAAAACATTTAAATACATCAATCATAATTACTATCATTTTAAACATCCATCCGACGTTTGGACCTCTCAAGAATATTCTGACGAATCCTGGCCCAAAGCATATATGATTTCAATGGGGGTGAAAAGAAACCAGTCAGAATGGGCAGATAATTTAACAGCGATGACCTATATGAAGTTTGACGATGTCAAACAATGGGAAAGCACTTTCAATACAGTTGCAGAAGAATCAGAAAGGGGAGAGGCATATGAAAAATTTAAAAAGGAGAAAGCTGATATTTTTATAACGGAATTAGAGAAAAAATTTCCAAATATTCGACATTGCATCCAATCGGTTCATGCTTCAACGCCTCTTTCATATCGTGATTATATAGGTAGCAATGAAGGATCAATGTATGGATACGAAAAAAATACGGATAATCCAATGAAGACATTTTTATCACCAAAAACTCAAATAAAAAATTTATTTTTTACCGGACAGAGCCTCAACATGCATGGAATATTAGGTGTAACTATAGGTGGGGTGTTAACTTGCTCGCATATTATTGGTAAGGAAAAATTATTAGGTTCAATTAAAAAATCTTTAGCTGATTGAAACATTTCAGATTAATATATTATTTGACTTTTGTAATCGTTTCAAGTGTTCTTTTCTCTTGTGGAATTAGAAAATCTCAAAAGGATCGACCTGATATCAATCATTATAAAATTTCCAATGATAAAAAAATAGTGATTAATGATTCCCTTATTTTCAAAGGCAATAATAGTTTACGGAAAAATCACTTTGGACAATGGGAATTAATTGTTGAAGGAAATCCATATGAGTTGGGGAATAATATAGGAGTCTTAACAGAAGAATTACTTAAGAAACAAGAAGAGGTTTTTTTTGCGAATGTTGAAGAAATTGTTCCTTCAAAATTTAAACAATATTTATTGCGTCAGTTTTTGGCCTGGTATAATCGAAAAATCTACTTGCATATTAAAGAGGAATACAAAGTAGAAATATATGGATTGTCCAAATATAGCTCAGATAAATATGATTATATCGGAGATAAATATTTGAGACAAATATATTTACATAGTGCCCATGATATAGGTCACGCTATGCAGGATTTGGTGCTGGTTGGCTGCACTTCTTTCGCAGTTTGGGGAAATAATTCTGAAGACGGAAATTTGTTAATTGCTAGAAATTTTGACTTCTATGCAGGAGATGATTTTGCTGAAGAAAAATTGATCTCATTTGTTCAACCTCAAGATGGTTATAAATTTATGTCGGTTTCATGGGCAGGAATGATTGGTATTATGTCTGGCATGAACGAAAAAGGATTAACAGTAACAATTAACGCAGGCAAATCAGATATGCCCTTGATAGCCAAAACGCCCATATCTTTGGTTACCAGAGAAATCATACAATATGCTTCAAACATTGAAGAAGCTATTGAAATTGCTCGAAAAAAGGAAGTTTTTGTGTCCGAGTCTATTATGGTTGGAAGTGCGGCAGACAATAAAGCAATTATTATAGAAATTTCACCAGAAGATTTTGATGTTTATGAAGTAAATAATTCGTCTAAACTTATCTGTTCAAATCACTTTCAAAGTGAATCGTATAAATTGAATGAGAATAACTTGAAACATATTCAAGAGAGTCATTCAAAGTATAGGTTTGATAGAATGGAGGAACTTCTTGTGAAAGCAGATAAAATCACTCCTGAAAAGGCAGTAAATATTTTGAGAAACACCGATGGCTTAAGTGATAAAAAAATTGGCTATGGCAATGAAAAAGCATTGAATCAACTCCTTGCTCATCATGGTATCGTTTTTCAACCTGATAAAAAAATGGTGTGGGTTTCTTCTCAGCCCTATCAATTGGGTGAATTTGTTGCTTTTCAACTAGATAGTGTATTTTCTAAATCTAACCAAAAGTCATCAACCTTGTCATTGCAAAATTATTTGATTGCCAAAGACACCTTTATCAATACCATTGAGTTTAAAAATTATGAGAAATACAGAATTGAAAAACAAAACCTGGAACTAAAAATTGAGAATGACATTATCTATAATACAGGTGACATAAATAGTTTTATATCATTGAATCCTGAATCATGGGAAGTTTACTATATTGTTGCTAGATATTATTATCAAAATAAATATTATAAAGCTGCATTGATGAAGTTTGAAAAGGCACTAACTAAAGAAGTTACTACGGTTCCTGACAGAAGAAAAATTGAAGACTATATTAAAAAAATTAAAAGGAAATTAAATGATTCCTGAAATAGAAATAAAAGCCAAACAAGAGATAAAGCAATTTCAAGAAAAAAAATTGCAGGAATTGATGATTTATCTTAAGTCAAATTCTTGCTTTTATAAAAAATTGTTTGATGAAAACAAGATAGATATTTCCGAAATAAATACCTTGGAAATAGTATCACTTGATCAGGTAACCATAAAAGAAGATATACAAAAATGTAATAACGATTTCATTTGTGTAGATACTTCAAAAATAATTGATTATGTAACAACATCCGGTACTACGGGTAAGCCGATGTTTTTCGGTTTGACGGATAAGGATTTAACACGTTTAGGG
>JAUXGV010000042.1 GCA_030621915.1 Flavobacteriaceae bacterium | reverse complement strand
TTTGCGTATTTTGATTTGAATTTATCAATACGACCTGCAGTATCTACCAATTTCATTTTACCGGTATAGTATGGATGTGATGTGCGTGAGATCTCCAACTTGATCAATGGGTAATCAACACCTTCAACATCTAAAGTTTCCTTCGAATTTGCAGTAGAACGCGTTAGGAAAACATCTCCGTTCGACATGTCCTTAAATGCAACCATTCTGTAATTTTTCGGATGTATTCCTTTTCTCATCGTAAACTCATTTAAATTTTATACTTTCGCCTCGTTAAAAGACAATACAGCACTTGCTGATTTTGAGAGTGCAAATTTAACTAATATTTTTAATTGTCAAACATTTATTTGGTTAATTTGTGTAAAAATTTTAAATATGAATAAAAATATTTCTTCACTGGCATTATTGTTGGTTTTTTTTCTTATTTCATGCGGTCCAAAATATAAACTAGAATTACATTCTCCCAAAACAATTCAAATAAGTGAATCTCTAAAATTGGAAGTTATCGAGAAAAATGGAAATCCTATTGATTCTATTCATTATTCTTTAAATGGAAAAATATTAACAAATTCATTAGTGAGTGATTTGTCAAATAATGTGTTGGGAAAGCAGTCCATTTCTGCTACAATTTACTATCAAGGAAAGAAAAAAATTCTGAATAATACAATTTATTTTTTAGCAGCCCAAGCACCAGAAATTTATACCTACAAAATAATAAATACATATCCACATGATCCAAAGGCATTTACGCAAGGATTTGAATATTATAATGGTTATTTATATGAAAGTACAGGTCATCGGGGTAAATCTACCTTGAGAAAAGTTGAATTGGAGACTGGAAAGGTGGTTCAAAAGATTGATGTGGACCAAAAATATTTTGCTGAGGGCATGACAATATATAATGATAAGATTTATCAATTAACCTGGCAGGGAAGCGTTGGTTTTGTTTATAACTTGGAAACTTTTGAATTGGAAAAAACTTTCAATTATAATCAAAGCAAGGAAGGTTGGGGACTCACACATAATGAAAAAAGTTTGATTAAAACTGATGGAACAGAAAGAATTTGGTTTCTAAACCCTGAAACCTTGATCGAAGAATCATATATTGAAACTTATACAAACAAACGTAAGGCCGAGAAATTGAATGAACTCGAATTTGTAAATGGTAAAATTTACGCCAATCTTTGGCAACAAAATTCACTTTTAATTGTTAATCCTTATAATGGTGCCATTGAAGGAATTGCGGATTTGAATGGATTGCAGGTAAAAGCAGGTCAGTCTGGTGATGATAATGTGTTAAATGGGATAGCATATGATGAAGAGAATGATAGACTTTTTGTTACCGGTAAAAGATGGAATAGTGTATTTGAAATAGAATTGGTTAAAAAATAATAATTGTGTTTTCTCGATTTTCTTTATGGGCTATCCTCGTGGTTTTAATACTTCTTTTAAAATCATGCGATGATAATTTTGATCAGTTTGAATTGAATAGTGGAAGCCTTTCATTTTCAAAGGATACAGTTTATTTGGATACAGTCTTTACAAATGTAAGTTCAAGTACACGAACTTTAAAAATCTACAACAAATCCCATAACAATATTACCATTCCTAATATTCAGTTAGGAAGAGGGAATAATTCATTTTACAGATTGAATGTTGATGGAATTTCAGGTAAAACATTTCAAAATATTGATATTCTTGCCAGGGATAGTCTCTATGTTTTTATCGAGGCAACTATTGATTTTAATCTGGTAACAAGTCCAATTTATGCCGATTCTATTGTGTTTGATTCAGGGGATAATTTACAAGATGTAAAAATTGTAACCTTGGTACAAGATGCTCATTTTCTGTTCCCTAAACGTGACACTCAAGGAATTAAAGAAAAAATTGTTTTAGGGACAAATGATGATGGTGAAGAAATAGTTATTGATGGATTTTATTTGGAAGGCAATACTACATGGCAAAATGACAAACCCTATGTGATTTATGGGTATGTAGGGGTACCGAATAATGCAACTTTAACTATTGAAAAAGGTGTAAGTGTTCATTTTCATAAAAATTCAGGGTTAATTGTGGATAAAAATGCCAGTTTACAGGTATATGGTGAATTGGGTGAGGAAGTTATTTTTGAAGGGGATAGATTAGAACCTTCTTATTCGGATATTCCAGGTCAATGGGGTGTCATTTGGTTGAGAGCTGGTAGTAAGAGTCATTATATTAATAATGCCATCATCAAAAATAATACCTTGGGAATATTAATGGATTCTATAGGAAGTTTAACCGAACCAACACTAAAATTGTTCAATACGCAAATATATAATACATCTACTCATGGAATATTAGGGCGATCCAGCAATATTTTGGGAGAGAATCTTGTTATTGCCAATAATGGTATGGCTTCCTTGGCCTGTATTTATGGCGGAACCTATAACTTTACACATGCCACATTTGCAAATTATTGGAATAATAGTATAAGACAGTTTCCTGCAGTATTAGTTTCTAATTATTTGAATGTCAGCTCAACAGGTTCTGAAATAGATGTGACAAATAATTTAATTGAAGCAAATTTCACCAATTCTATTATTGAGGGGAATCAAAATATTGAATTGCTTTTAGAAGAAAATACAGGCACTGAATTTAATTATAATTTCAAGAATTGTATGATTAGATTTGATGATTCCAATGGAAATTACGCGGATAATCCTTTATATGATTTCGATAACGAAGGAAATTATCAATCTAATATTTTGAATGGCGAGCCTCATTTTAAAAATAGAGACAATAACGAGTTTATAATTGGACAATATTCGGATGCCATAGATAAAGCGGATAAAAATTCATCTTTGCAGGTTCCTTTTGATATTCTAAATGTTTCCAGAACCTTAAACCCTGATATAGGAGCCTATCAACATGTTATTTTAGAAGAATAGTTATTAATTTCTTATATATTCAAAATTTTGAAGGGTTAATTTAAAAAACCCTATATAAATTAAAACCTAGGTAAAGATCTCCAGTAGACCAATCTCCAATAGCATTTGTAATGAAATTTATATCATTTAATTGGTTCGAATTACTCAATATTATTTGAAAAACATGACCCCCGGTTTCTATGTCTAATCCAAATGAAAGAGGGTTACTAAATGGGCTATAATTCGCACGATTCAAATGATAAACATAGTCAACGTTTAGCGATAGAGTTCCATTTAAATTGTATCTTCCGCCAGCCCCTAAGGCAAACTGACTATTATCCTGATTATCATTTAAAACAAAATTTTCATGAATAAAAATTGGTGCAAATTGCAGGGATAATCTTTCGTTAAATTTTCTTGAAACTAATACTTCAGATAAATATGACAAACGGTTTATAAAAGTAAATCCTGGATAATCATCTGCATTTATTTTTGTATTAACTGCTATTTCAGAAAAGCCAGTGATAGTAAATGGGAATCCATTTTTATATTGTTTTTTTAATCTGTATTTGGCTGAAATATCATATGTTTTATTGTAAGAACTTCTTGATGCCCCTAAGGTTAACCAATCATTTATTCCATAAAAAAAACTAAACCTGATAGTAGATTGATCCAAACCAAATAATTCATCAATTCCGTCTTTTATCGATCCAAACCTATGTGAAATATTAAAATATAAATCACCTTTACTTGCAGTATTTGTTGATTCTAAATTGACAATTTTTAATCCGAAAAATGCTGATACCACTGCACTATCTAATATAGCTTCCTGATCCAACTCATCCATTATATCTTCCTGAGCTTGAACCAATGAACTGCATAAAAAGCATAATATAAATATATATTTTTTCATTTATATAGAATTATAGGTTAAATTTAAAATATTTTTACCATTGATAAAAAAAGTTTACATTTACTTTATGAAAGGTATAAAAATTATTTCAGTATTATTTATAATATCACTTATTCATAGTTGTGCGAGTGACAGTTCAGAAGATTTTACCGATCCAATTCCGGATATGGTTAATTATACAAATCATGTCAAGCCAATAATAAGTAGCAATTGCATCTCTTGTCATAATAGCAATGCCAACCCCATAGCTCCTTTCCCATTGGAAACTTATGATGAAGTAAGAGATAAAACTGAAAATGAGAATCTTTTGGCCAGAATTCAATTGCCTGATGGAGCCACATTAATCATGCCTCCCTCCGGGAAAATGTCACAAACCAAAATCGACATTATTTTAAAGTGGAAGAATCAGGGGTATAAAGAAAATTAATTTTCTATAATACATTGATCCAATTTAATAATTTCAAAAAGGTCGTCATAGCCAATACATTTACCCTTTACCTTAATTTTTTCATTTTTATTGAGTTGGATAACAATGTCAAATTTACAATAAACACTATTGTTTAATGTTATTGATTCATTTTCAATATCTGAAATGGTGCCTTCAATGGTAATAACTTTGTTCAAATATTTTTTTTCAGCTACATTTAAATTATCAGTAAATTCTTGAGAAAATTGATCCGCATCCACTGTAAATTCCGAAGTGGCTGTACTAATATTTTGAGGGGCTCTAAAGATATAATTGTACCCTAACCCACCTAACACAATTAATATTATAATCACAATGGCTACTTTTTTCATAATATTTTATTTAAAAATTGTAATTTTATAATACATTGAACGTCTTAAAATTATGAAATTAATTTAATTAAGCCAAATGAATTATAATAGAGACATAAATATTTATAAAATAAACTTAACCTGTGTTTGCCTTTTGTTCATTGGATTTTCTATCAATGCTCAGGATAAATTTGGTACAAAAAGTGGCGATATCAATTTTGAAGCTTCGGTTCCTAATTTTGAACCTGTTGCAGCAAAAAATAATACAGTGAGTGCCATACTCAAAGAGAATGGAGATATTGCCGCATTGGTATTGATTAAAGGATTTAAGTTTGAAAAAGGATTGATGCAAGAGCATTTTAATCAAAAAAAGTTTATGGATTCTGAAAGTTATCCCAAGGCTAAATTCCTAGGAAAGATTGATAACTTTATAATATCTGAATTAACCGAATCATTCAAACAATATACTATAAATGGAAAACTAACTGTAAAAGATGTTACTAAAGAAATTCAAACCATTGCTGAAATAAAAATTATTGATGGAGATATATTTCTGAATTCCCAATTCAGTGTTGAAGTAGTTGATTTTAATATTGCTGTGAAAAGTTCGGTTGCCAAAAAGATAGCAAAAACGATTAATATTGAGGTTTATTTTGAATTGAAAAATTGATTTACAAGTTCTTGTATATTTTACCATTCTTCATTACAAAAATAACATTTTCAAGTGTTTTTATATTGTCGAGTGGATTTTCTTCAACGGCAATTATATCGGCATAATTTCCAACTTCAATTGAGCCTATTTCATCATTTTTCAACACAGTTGCATTGTTAATTGTAGCAGTTTGTATTGCTTCAATTTCTGACATTCCCACTTCAACCATAAAATAAAACTCCTTAGCATTCAATCCATGAGGAAATACTCCGGCATCTGTGCCAAAGGCTATTTTTACTCCTTTTTTATGGGCTCTTGCAAATGTTCCCTGAATTTTTGGGCCAATATTTAAGGCTTTTGGAACCACTATTTCAGGATAATAACCTTCGATTTTGGCCTTATCAGAAACTTCTTTACCTGCCGTAATTGTTGGAACATAATAAACGTCGAACTCCTTCATCAATTCCATGGTTTTATCACTCATCAAGGTACCGTGTTCTATTGTTTTGACACCTCCTAAAATGGCTCTCTGCATACCTTCATCTCCATGTGCATGAGCTGCCACATGCATATCATAATCCTTGGCAGTTTCACAAATGGTTTTTATTTCTTCAATGGTAAATTGTGGATTTTGTCCACTTTTGGCCATACTTAATACGCCTCCTGTTGCTGTTATTTTTATCAAATCGGCACCATTTTTATAACGTTGTCTTACGGCCTTTCTGGCATCTTCAACACCATTAATAACACCTTCTTTGGGGCCGGGATTCCCTATCAAATCTTTTTTATATCCATTGGTAGGATCCGCATGGCCTCCGGTAGTTGCTAATGACTTACCCGCGGAATAAATTCTTGGGCCATCAACCAAACCTTTATTAATTGCATTTCTTAGAGATGTATTTACCCCACTTCCTCCAAGATCACGCACAGTAGTAAAGCCGGCCCATAAAGTTCGTTTGGCAAAAACTGTAGATTGAAATGCAATATCTGCATCGTTTAATGTAAATTTTTCCAGGTATCGGTTTGGGTTTGATTCAAGTTCTAAATGAACGTGCATATCTATCAATCCAGGGAGAACTGTTTTATTTTTGAGATCAATTACCTGGTCTTGATTTGAAGTTGGATTTTGAAATCCTTTTTTGATAGCTGAAATTTTATTTTCTGAAATTATAATTGTCAAATCAGTGAGCACCTTCCCTTTTTTTGTGTCTATTAATTTACCACAGTGAATAAATGTATTTTGTGAAAAAGAATTTGAGTAGAAAAATAATAAGATTGCAATGGTAAAAAATTTCATAGTTTTGAAGGATTGATTTGGTTAAATTTTTCATGTATAAATGTAAGATATAAATGAATTCTAAAAAAATAATAATTACAGGCACAAGTAGAGGCATTGGATTTGCACTTGTTCAATATTTTTTGAATCAAAATCATCAGGTATTGGCTGTTTCAAGGAATACAGAAATCTTTGATGAATTACAAAAGGAATATCCTAATTTATCCGTATTAGAAGCCGAGATAACTGAAGAAGAGGGAATTAAGGAAATATCCAAATTTGTTTCAAAAAATTGGACTGGAGTAGATATTTTAGTTCATAACGCAGGGAAACTAATTCATAAACCATTTATGCAAACTAGTCAAAAAGACTTCATGGATGTTTACAATGTAAATGTATTTGCAGTAGCCAATCTAACCAAAGCCATGATTCCTTTCTTGAATAAAGGCGGCCATGTTGTAGCAATAAGTAGTATGGGAGGAATTCAGGGAAGCTCGAAGTTTGCCGGTCTTTCTGCTTATAGTTCGTCCAAAGGCGCTGTGATAACATTAATGGAGTTATTGGCAGAAGAATTTAAAGAATCAGAAATTTCATTTAATACTTTGGCTCTGGGAGCCGTTCAAACCGAAATGCTTAAAGAGGCATTTCCTGATTATGAAGCTCCGGTCTCTGCCGAAGAAATGGCTCAATATATCGGGCATTTTTCATTAAACGGTAATAAGGTGTATAATGGCAAAATATTACAAGTAGCAAACACAACTCCTTAAGTTAAACAGATTTTAATATTCTACAAATTTTGAAAAGCAATCAGGAAATTTTAAATGAATATTTGCCAGAAAAATCTGTATCCTTGGTGTTAGAATTGTTAAAGAACAATCCTTGTCATTTAAAAATTGTAAACAACCGGAAAACCAAACACGGTGATTTTAGAAAAATGGCCAATAGCGGATATCAAATCACAATCAATAATGATTTAAATCCCTATAGATTTTTGTTGACTTTAATTCATGAAATTTCTCATTTAGTAACCTGTCAAAAGTTAGAAAAAGTAAAACCACATGGTATAGAATGGAAGCAAAATTTTCAACATTTAATGTTACCTTTTGTGAATCCTTGCATATACCCTAATGAGATATTGCCATTTTTGGCTCACTATTTAATCAACCCTAAAGCAAGTACAGATTCTCATATTAAATTATCATTAGCTTTAAAACAATATGATGAAAAGACGAATAAGAGTTTTATATTTGAAATTCCTGTGAAAAGTAAATTTATTCACAATGATAGAATTTTTCAAAGAGGAAATAAAAGAAGAACAAGATTTGAATGTGTTGAAATAGAAACACAAAAAAAGTACTTATTTCATCATAATGCGGAAGTTGTATTGATAATGAATTGATATTAATTAGATTATAAAAATTAAAATATGAATAAAAATTATTATGCCGTTATTATGGCAGGAGGTGTTGGATCTAGGTTCTGGCCTGTAAGTACTCAAGATAACCCCAAACAATTTCATGATATGTTGGGTACAGGTAAATCTTTGATTCAGAATACCTTTGAACGACTGCTAAAGATTATTCCAAAGAAAAATATAATGATTGCAACCAATCAGAGGTATAAATCATTGGTATTAAGTCATTTGGGTGAAATTGAAGAATGTCAAATCTTACTAGAGCCAGTCATGAGAAATACAGCACCATGTGTGTTGTATAGTGCTCTTAAAATAAGGGATTTGAACCCAGACGCCGTAATGGTATTAGCTCCTTCCGATCACTATATTGAAAATGAGGAAGAATTTGTCAGGAATATTGACACAGCATTTAAGGCTTGTGAAAAACAGGATATTTTGATGACATTAGGAATAAGACCTTCAAATCCGAATACAGGATATGGGTATATTAAATGGGAGCCTTCAGAAACTGAAATAAAAAAAGTCCAAAAATTCACAGAAAAACCCGATTTGGAAACGGCGAAACAGTTTTTAAAAGAGGGTGACTATCTCTGGAATGCAGGTATATTTGTTTGGAGTGTTAAAAGTATTTTAAGTGCTTTTAGTAATAGTTTGCCAGATATGGTATCGATTCTTAAAGGCGGAGAATCGATTTGGAATTCCAATAGGGAAGTTGAATTTATCAATAATAATTATGAAAAATGCGATAATATTTCCATTGATTATGGCATCATGGAAGGCGCTAAAAATGTTTATACATTGCCCGTTGAATTTGGATGGAATGATTTAGGAACATGGGGTTCACTCTATGATAAATTGATAAAAGAAAAATATAAAAATGCCGTTGTAAATGCAAAAGCTATTTTTAATGATTCGACCGGAAATATGGTAAGAACTCAAAAAGGAAAAAAGGTGATCATACAAGGGCTGAACAATTTTATCATAGTAGAAACAGATGACACGCTAATGATACTACCTAAATCAGATGAGCAGGAAATAAAACAAATTTCTACCAACGCAGTTAAGAATTTTAATAATAATTAATTTTTAGTAGTTTTACTATGAAAGTATCAAAAGAATCAATCTAAAAATGGAAGAAAATCAAGACGATAAAATACTGAACCAACAAAAAAAGGATGTCAAGAAAGATTTTAAAGGTTTTTTTCAAAGTTTAAAGGAATTTTTAACGGAACTTTTGGATATAAAAAAAGATACGGATCGTGAAGCTACTGCAAAAAATATAAGAGAGGGAATTTCAATGAAGGGCCATACCGCCTGGATTTTGGTTTTTTCAATTTTGGTAGCCTCTATTGGGCTCAATGTTAGTTCTACCGCCGTGGTAATTGGAGCCATGCTTATTTCACCCTTAATGGGCCCAATTTTAGGGGTCGGATTCTCTATTGGGATTAATGATATTGATACGTTAAAGGCCTCATTGATTAATTTAGGCGTTATGGTAGGGTTGAGTTTGATCACTTCTTTTTTGTTTTTTAGCATTCCTATTTTTGATGATGCTACTCTTGAAATTTTAGCAAGAACCAAACCTGATGTTCGAGATGTATTAATAGCTATTTCAGGTGGTTTGGCATTGGTAATTGCCATTAGCCGGCCTAGTCCGCAATTTAATACGGTTGCGGGTGTTGCCATTGCAACTGCCTTAATGCCACCATTATGTACAGCTGGATATGGATTGGCAAATGGAAGGATTGATTATTTTGGAGGTGCTATGTTTTTGTTTACAATCAATACTATTTTTATTGCCTTAGCAGCCCTTGGAGCAACCAAATATTTGAGTTTTCCCATGGTAAAATATATCAATCAGGCCAAAAGAAAAAGAATTGCTCAGGTCGCATCTTTGGTGGCAGTTGTCATTTTTTCTTTTAGTATTTATTTATTTTATGGCCTGTTTCTTGAAAATAAGTATATCACTCAAGCAACAAAATTTATTTATAGTATACAAAAAGAGGGGGTTGACTTGATCGGTGAACCCAAGGATCTCATTGATTATAAGGCCAAAGAAATCAAATTATTTGTATTTGGTAAAGAATATTCTAATTATGATAAAAACCGATGGGAAAATGAATTGATTGAATTAGGCTTGAAAAATACGAAGCTAACACTTATCCAAAGTCAGAATGATTCTGGTGTTCGGGATGATATTGATGAGTTGAAAACACTATATATGGATAGTAACAGAATGATGAATGTGAAGGATGAAACTATCAAAGAAAAGGATGTTAGAATCGCGGAATTGGAAAAGGATCTAAGAAAGTATTACAAACAAGAAATTCAATTTGAGCAAATTAGTAAGGAGATTAAAATCAATTACGAAAATTTGAAACATGTTAGTTTTGCAAGAGAATACAGTACAAATTTTCAGAAAATAGATACTATGGCTGTGTTTACCTTGAAGTGGAAATCGAAAGTAAGAAATAATCAGAAAAATACTCAGGAAAAAAAGATTAAAAAATGGTTGGAAACTCGTTTGAAAATTAAGAATATTGAAGTTAGAAGGGTGAATTAAAATTATAAGCAGATAAATTTTATGCGCTTACCTTAGTTATTGGCTTATAAACGAATATTTTTGTCTTGATATAAGGAGTTGCCAGCAATTTGGAAACACTCAAACGAAAACAAAAACCGATGAAAAAAATATTCCAAATATTCTTATTGATTTTTATTATTTGATGTAGTAATAAACCTAAATATGACTACATGATAATAAACGAAGATACCAACAGAGCATTTAATAAAACGAGTGTTGAAATCAGATTGAAAGAAGAAATAAGCGAAGCTGATTTAAAAAATATTACATTAGAAATAAAAGACAGCAGTGACGATTATGACAAAGTTTGGATTTTTTACTTTTTGCCTAGACAAGAATCTGGAAATGGTGATTGAGCTACTACTCACTTCACAAACACGTTATCGGTAAGACGAATAGGCATAAATTCAAATTATCTAAATTTTATGTATTCAAAAAACAAATTATGAAAAAATCAGAAATACAAGGTGAACTGTGGGGAAAATCACCCAATGGATGGGCAGAGGTTCAGGAAATTCTTCACAAACCATTATGGAATGCCATGCTCGATGCAACTGAAGTTGGGACAGACACCACCATACTTGATGTGGGATGTGGGTCTGGTGGGTCATGTGTATTAGCAAAAGAGCGAGGAGCGGTAGTTCATGGAATTGATGTTGCCGAAGGATTACTTTCCTTTGCAATCCATCGGGTTCCCAAAGGAATTTTCAAAGTTGCTGACATAGAAAATCTCCCATATGAAGATAATATGTTTGATGTAATTTTTGCTGCGAATTCTTTGCAATACTCCGAAAATAGAATCAGTGCATTACTTGAACTTAAAAGAGTTTGTAAGCCTAATGGACGAATCATTGCTGGACTTTTTGGTCAACCAGAAAAAGTGGATTATCGTGTTGTTTTTAAAGCAGTACGAGATACAATGCCTGAACCACCCAAAGGTGGAGGTCCTTTTGAACTTTCAATGCCAGATAAGCTGGAAGCTCTTTTTGCTGAAGCAGGCCTAACTAATATAGAATCTGGAGAGGTCAATTGCCCATTTGAATACGACAGTTTTGAATCTTTTTGGTATGGCAACGTTTCGGCAGGACCATTTCAAGGTATGTTACAGATGGTTAGTGAAAACGAATTAAAGTCTGCTGTCAGAGATGCAGTCAATAGTTTCCGTCTTGTCGATGGCCGTATATTTATTCCTGAGAATATCTTTAAATATGTATCTGCAAATATTTAAGCATGTCATTATGCTCTTGAAGATAAATCTATACAGATAACAACGTATTTAATTTATAACTTCGTTACAAAATCAAATACAAAACCGTTTGAGATTAAATTTTCAATTAAGGTAATCCTGATTTTGCCATAGCAAAAGCTTGATTAGTTACTTTATAACCAAATTTTATTCATAATTTATGAAAATCAAAATCAGACAAGAACTTAAGAAAGACCATAAAGCGGTTTTTGTTATAATTGAACAGGCCTTTAAAAATGAAAAATTAGGCGATCATCGGGAGCAATTTTTGGTGGAAAGGCTTCGTAAATCTAAGGCCTATATTCCAGAATTGTCATTGGTTGCAGAAATAGATAGTAAATTAGTGGGCCATATTTTATTGACCAAAATAAAAATCGAAAACAAGTCTCGGTCATTTGATTCTTTGGCTTTGGCACCTGTTTCTGTGCGTCCTGATTATCAGTCTAGAGGAGTAGGAGCTAAGTTAATTGAATCAGCCCATAATATTGCTAAAAGACTTGGATATAAATCCATAGTATTACTCGGACATAAAAACTATTATCCCAGATTTGGATATAAAAAGGCTTCATATTACGGTATAAAGTTACCCTTTGAGGCACCTGATGAAAATTGTATGGTGATAGAATTGGTAAAAAATGGATTGGATAATGTGAGTGGTTTGGTGGATTATCCTAAAGAGTTTTATCAATAAAGCGCAATCCTTAAGAAGGGTTGATTACATATAGAATCAGATTAAAAAATCAATTAAGAAAATGAAAGGTATAATTCATGAAAAATACGGATCACCAGATTTTCTGGAAATAGGTGATTATGATAAACCTGTTCCTAAGAATCATGAGGTTTTGGTAAAAGTATATACAACTACAGTAAATAGAACTGATTGTGCCATGCTCAGAGCACGGCCATGGATTATGAGGTTATTTACAGGATTATTAAAGCCAAAAAATTCTGTTCTGGGAACTGATTTTGCCGGTAAGATTGAAAATTTAGGTAAAGATGTTAAAGCATTTAAAATAGGGGATAGGGTGTTTGGGTTAAATGATGCCGGTTTGCATTCGCAGGCCGAATATTTAGTGGTGCCAGAAGACTCTCCAATCTTGCAAATACCAAAAAACACGGAATTCAGTGAAGCTGCAGCAAGCATAGAAGGCGCACATTATGCAATTAATTTTATAAATAAAGTTGATTTAAGAAGCGGGCAAAAAGTTTTGGTAAATGGCGCTACCGGAGCCATAGGGTCTGCTATGGTTCAACTTTTAAACTATTATGGGGCTTATGTAACTGCTGTATGTAAAGGAGAAAATTTTGAATTGGTTAAATCCCTTGGTGCGAAAGATCTAGTAGATTATACAAAAATTGATATTACAGAAATCAATACAAAATTTGATTATGCTTTTGATGCCGTAGGGAAAAGCTCTTTCGGCAAATGCAGACCATTATTAGTTAAAGGCGGTATTTATATATCTTCTGAATTGGGTTGGCTGGCTCAAAATCTATTTTTTGCTTTGAGAGATTTAATTTTTAGTAAACTTCCCATTTTGCAAAACAGAAAGAAAGTGATTTTCCCATATCCTTCTGATATTCATAAAAGTATGAAATTGATCAAAGAATTAATGGAACAAGGTAAATTTACACCAGTTATAGATAGGTCTTATTCCTTTCAAAGAATAGCTGAAGCTTATGAGTATGTCGAAAAGGGAGAGAAACTAGGAAATGTGGTAATAAAATATACGGACATTTAATAAGCCAATAGATTTTTACTTTTATTTCCTTTGAAAAGGAAGAATTGCAATTTTATTGGGATCATAATATTTCTCAGTTTCATTAAAAATGATTTTCTGATAACTTTCGAAAACAAAATGGGTAGGTGTCTTCCCAAAATTATTAAATGAAATAGTAAAAAGATTACTTTTAATATCATTTATATCAACCATCACGAATGGATAAGCCATAGAACGCAAATCTTTCTGGATACTTGTTTCCTTGTCAAAAAATGTAAAGTGAGTTTTAGAGGTATAGATAGTAACGGGAAGCTGGGTCTTTTCTTGAGAAAATACTGGCAAACTGCTAGCTATTATTAATGCAAAAACAAATATTTTAAAAATTGAATACATTTCAAATAATTATTTTAATCGAGTTTATTGTATATCTCTCTTACTTTTTTAAACATATCAGAAGAATAAACAAAATCAGTCACAGCTTTATTATCAGTCTTAAATATTGTTTTATAGGAGCCTTCCCATGTTTTTAATCCATCTTTTAGAAAAATAATTTTTTCACCAATTTCCATAACTGAATTCATGTCATGAGAATTGATGATAGTTATCATTTGATATTCATCAGTAATTTCCTGAATTAAATTGTCAATTACTATGGCTGTTTTAGGATCCAAACCAGAATTGGGTTCATCACAAAATAAATATTTAGGATTCATAACAATGGCTCTAGCTATGGCCACCCTTTTCTGCATCCCTCCTGAAATTTCAGCAGGATACTTTTTATTTACGTTTTCTAAATTTACCCGATCTAAAACAAAATTTACCCGATCTAACATTTCCTCTTTTCTCTGTTTGGTAAACATTTTTAGCGGAAACATAATATTATCTTCAATAGTTGATGAGTCAAATAAAGCACCACTTTGAAAAACCATTCCAATTTCCTTTCGAAGGTTTATTTTTTCGTCTGAAGTCATTTTGCTATAATGCCTTCCGTCATAACAAATATCTCCTTCATCTGGTTTAAACAATCCCAATAAACATTTTAAAAAAACAGTTTTTCCCGAACCACTTGATCCAATAATCATACTGGTATCTCCTTTTTCAAAGGTAGCAGAGACTCCTTTTAATACTTGATTTTCATCAAAGGATTTAAATAAATTGGTAACTTCTATCATTATTTGGTATCTCCTTAACCTAGGAGCATTTGAGTTAAAAAATAATTTAATATGATAATCACAACGCTGGTCCAAACTACTGCCTGAGTACTGGCTTTTCCCACTTCCAGAGACCCTCCCTTTACATAATATCCATAGAAAGATGGAATAGTAGCAATAACAAATGCAAAAACCATAGTTTTTATCAATGAATATTGAATAAGATAAGGTTGAAAATCCTCCCTGATTCCAAAAATATAATCATCTGAAGAAAATAACCCCGTTGCAAATCCGGAAATCCATCCTCCAAAAATACCTAAAAACATACCTAATAAAACGATAAATGGATAAAATAAAACGCTGGCAAATATCTTTGGAAGGACCAAATAATTTAAGGCATTGACACCCATAACTTCTAGAGCATCAATTTGTTCTGTAACCCTCATGGTACCTATACTTGACGAAATATATGACCCCACTTTTCCTGCTAAAACTATAGCCATAAATGTGGGTGCAAACTCTAAAATAATTGAACGTTTTGTGGCAAAACCAATAAGATATTTAGGTATCATGGGGTCGTCCACATTCAATGCTGTTTGTATTGCAATAACTCCTCCAACAAAAAATGAAATAAACGCCACAATGCCCAGCGATTTTAATCCCAATTCTTCAATCTCATTAAAAAAAGATTCATAAAAAATGGATCCTTTTTGGGGTCTTTTAAAAACATGACCCAACATGATAAAGTATTTACCAATATTTAAAAGATATTTCATTTATTTGTTTTCTGCTTTCGATGGTCCATTAATTAACAATATTCATCACAATTCTAAATCGAATATGTCAGGCATGAATTATTAAAACTATCATGCTAAAATATTAAAAAAGAATTAGTCAATTTATCTTATTGTTGAAAAATGTTATAACAATGCCTAATGTTTTACCAATAAGTGTATATTAGTTCTTGATACACAATATGTTGAAGCAATATTAGACTACTTATCTTTTAATAAAAGAATCGATTTATTAGACGAACAGTGAACATCATTTACGAGAATGTATATATATCGAAAAACTCCCCATTTCATGGAGAGTTTTCTTCTTTAACAATAACAATTTTCCCTAGTTTTATTAAAAAACTAATGAATGTATACAACGCCGTAAAATTGCTATTATTGTAAATGAATAGGAATTTAAGTGTATTTTTTTGGAAACAGTTTTATATGATTTTTAAGTTAGATAAAATGTAGAATATTTTAAGAATTGGTTCTTATTAAAATCAAAAAACTCCCCATTTCATGGAGAGTTTTTCTTCTTTAACAATAACAATTTTCCCTAGTTTATTAAAAAACTAATGAATGTATAAAACGACATAAAATTGCTAATATTGTAAGTAGGAAATAATTCATGTAAATTCATTTTTATTTTTTTCAATCTATTAAAGATAGAACTGTCAAAAGGAGGTTTAGATACGATAAAACCAATCATTATTAACCAAAAAACTCCCCATTTCCATGGAGAGTTCTTCTTCTTTAACAATAACAATTTTCCCTAGTTTTATTAAAAAACTAATGAAACTATTTAACGCAAATTCTATTTTTTTATTGTTATTGATAAGAAAAACTCATCTAATTTTTTAGTAAATTAAAGTTTTTGGCCACCGAATTAAATGAATAAGAATAAATTAAGATTATCTAACACTTTGAGCTCAATATGATTAAACAGTTAGTGTAAAGTAAAACAAGTTTTTAGCTTATTTTTTACCTTTGGTTTTTGGTGGACGTGTTTTTGGTTTTTTATATTTCTTTTTAATTTCACGTTTGTAGGATCCTCCCAAATTAACTTTACTGTTTTTTTTGCTTTTTTCATGAAAAGAAGGGCCAGGAACAAATTCACCGGATACTTTTTTTACGATCTCTTTTTCATAAATTCTATCTTTCTCTTCAGGCATCAGAATCTTTGAAATTTCAATATGATCGGGTAAGGGAAACAAAGGAATCTCAGTAAGCATTAATATTTCAATTTCCAAAATAGATTCTTCTTCCTTTTTTGTAAATAAAGTAATCGCAATTCCATTTTTTCGAGCTCTACCGGTTCTACCTATTCTGTGAATATATTGTTCGGGAAAGTCAGGAGTGTCAAAATTTATTACATGGGTAACTTCTTTTATATCCATTCCTCTAGATACAATGTCTGTAGCAATTAAAATTCTATGTATCTTGTTCTCAAATTGATCTATTGCGTTAAACCGAAAATTTTGAGACTTGTTAGAATGGATTACGTTAATTTCATCTCCGAAGGCCTCTTTTAAATTCTCAAACAATCTGTCTGCAATTCGTTTGTTTTTTACAAAAATTAAGACTTTTTCAAAATCTTCTTCCTTTAATAAAGAGTTCAAAAAATTAACTTTGGTATTGTAATTTGGAATTTCATACCCCTTTTGAATAATTTTCTCCAAGGGTGTACCCACAGGAACGATTTCTATTTTCTTTGGATTATTAAAAAAGTCTTCAATAACTTTTTCCACTTCATCTGTTAGGGTAGCAGAGAATAAAATATTTTGTCTTTTTTTGGGTAACATATCCAAAATATTGACCAATTGGGGACGAAATCCGATAAATAACATTTCATCAACTTCATCAATTACCAATTTTTGAATTGAAGCCAATCTTAGAACTCCAGAAACAGACAAGTCATACAATCTACCGGGTGTTGCAACCAATATGTCCAATCCTTCATGAACCATTTGTCGCTGATTATTGATGTTAACCCCACCAAAAACTCCATCAACTCTAACATTTTGGTAGTTGGTTAAATTTTTAACGGTTTCAACAACCTGCATAACCAACTCTCGAGTTGGAACCAAAATCAAAATTCGTGGTTGAATTTGGTCAGAATATTTTAATTGTTTGAGTAATGGAAGTAAATAGGCAAAGGTTTTACCCGTTCCAGTTTGGGCCAAACCAACAACATCTTTTCCAGAGTTAATGGCAGGTGACGCTTTTATCTGAATAGGAGTAGGGCTATCTATACCCAAATCATTTAAAGCTTTTAATTGCGGCTTATTTAATTTCAAGTCTTTAAATGAATTCATTCTAACATACTATTTAATTCTTTTGCAAAATTAAGACTCTTATTGCAATAATGAGTATTGATCCGAAAAAATCGCATTTAATATTACATTCATTGACAATTTGTGGGAAAATATTCACTTATTAAAGGTACATTTGATTCGAATAAATATAGAGTCAAATGAAAAAAATTGCATCTGTAATAATCTTAATTGTTGCTTTCATTCAAATGAGTTTCGCTCAGGATAAAGTAGCCTTTGAACTATTTAATCAGAAAGGAAAGAAAGTAAAATACAAAAAAATGATCAAGGACTTATCGGATGCTGATATGGTCTTTTTCGGAGAATACCATACGAATCCGATATCGCATTGGATGCAAATTGAAATGTGTCAAAGTTTCTATGAAGAGAAAGGAAATAATCTTTTTTTTGGTGCTGAAATGTTTGAAAATAACAATCAGTTGGTGTTGAATGAGTATTTGGCAGATTTTTATCCAGAAGAAAAAATGTTACCCGAGATTACACAATTATGGGGGAATTATAAAACAGATTATAAACCGTTGGTTGATTTTGCTAAAAAACACAATCTCCGATTTATTGCAACAAATATTCCGCGTAGATATGCCTCCATGATTAACAAAAATGGAATGGAAGCACTTAATTTAATTAGCCCCGAAGCAAGAAAAATGATTGGTCCTGATTTGGAAAAATATTTTGACCCTACAGTAAAGGCCTATGCTGAAATGGCTTCAATGATGGGAGGACATGTACCACCAAATATGTTAAATATTCAAACTGCACAAGCCTCTAAAGATGCAACTATGGCGCATTTTTCGTTAATAAATTTTAAAAAAGGAGACTTTTATTTTCACTTTAATGGATCTTATCACTCTAACTATAACCAAGGAATTATATGGTGGATACATAAAGTACAACCTGGATTTAATATTAAATCTGTCGCTACGGTTACTAAAACAGAATGGGAAGAAATGACCAATGA
>JAUXGV010000037.1 GCA_030621915.1 Flavobacteriaceae bacterium | reverse complement strand
AGAATGCTCAAGGAATACCAATCTTTCTGGAATGAAAAAAGACGTAATCATGCGAAAAAACAAAAATTAACTCCGGTTCAAGTAATCTCATTAGCTTCTATTGTTCAGAAAGAAACAGCCTTGGTCATTGAAAGACCCACGGTTGCCGGTCTTTATCTAAACAGATATCATGATAACTGGCCTTTACAGGCAGATCCAACCATAATTTATGCTTTAAAACAAAAACATGGGCAAGATGCTGTTTTCAAAAGAGTTTTAAACAAAGATCTGGAAATTGATTCCCCTTATAATACTTATCAAAATGCAGGGATACCTCCCGGCCCCATTGGAATGCCCGATATTTCCTCAATTGATGCTGTTTTACAACCAAAAATTCACAAATATTATTATATGTGCGCCAGTATTGATGAAATAGGGAAACATGAGTTTGCAACAAATCTCAATTCTCATTTAGTAAATGCAAGAAAATATCAAAATTGGATGAACAAACAAGGTATTAAAAGATAAATTAGGTTATTGAAAAACTCGAGTAAATATATAGTATTACTTTTTCTATTTGGGTCATCTTTAGCATTTTCTCAGAACAAACCGTCATTTTTCCAAAAATCAGACAGCCTAAATAAAAATAGAAAAAGGGCGGTTATCATTACCGAATCTGTAGGTGCTGGAATTGCATTAATAGGCTTGAACCAATTGTGGTATGCCGATTATCCAAGAAGTAATTTTCATTTTTATAATGACAATGACCAATGGCTTCAAATGGATAAAATGGGGCATACATTTAGCTCCTATTATATTGGTAAAATGGGTATGGATGCCTTGGCTTGGTCTGGAGAAAGCAAAAAGAATCAACTCATTTATGGAGCTACCTTAGGGTTTGCTTTTTTAACTGTTATTGAAGTATTTGATGGTTTTTCAGAAGAATGGGGTTTTTCTGTTGGAGATGTAGTCGCAAATGCCGCGGGAACTGGTATATTAATTGGCCAGGAATTGTTATGGCATGAACAAAGGTTTCAGTTAAAATATTCGTTTCATCAAACCGATAACCCACAATATTGGGAAGAGACCTTGGGACAAGATCTTTTGCAACAATCACTCAAGGATTATAATGGTCAAACATACTGGTTATCAGTAAATATATGGTCTTTTTTTAAAAATAGTAACTTCCCAAAATGGCTGAATTTCGCTATTGGTTATGGGATCGAGGGCTACGATGGCTCAAATTCGAAGAAATATCGTCAATTTTACAGCAGTATTGATGTAGATTTAACCAAAATTAATACAAATTCCGCTTTTTTATCAACAGTTTTTAATGTCTTCAATTTTTTAAAAATACCTGCTCCAGCCCTTGAATATAGTGAGAATAATTTCAAATTTCATTTGTTATATTTTTAAATTTCAATCATTTAACATAATTTAACTTTTTTAAATCTGCTTAAATAGCTTATCTTTGTGCGCTTATTAATTGTATGGCTTAGAACCCTTAACTAATAAATACAATATTATGAAAAAGAAAAGAATAGTAGTCCCTCTTACAATTTTATCTTTGTTGGCTCTTACATTTATTAGCTCGATAGATATTGACAAGAGTAAAAAAGTTCAGTATAACTTACCAAAAGTTGATGCCATAGCAACAGTGACTATGGGTATTCAAGAATTTAAAGTAATTTACACCCCTACAGTTTCCAATTCTTTTATTGGATTTAGAGAGGCATTAGCCTTTAAAGAATCAAGAGGTAAATACCAGAATGTAAACACCTTAGGGTATATTGGCAAGTATCAATTTGGTAAATCTACCTTACATAGGTTAAAGATTTATAATACACATGATTTTTTGAATAATCCTGTTCTGCAGGAAGATGCATTTATAGCATTATGTTCTCTTAATAAATGGATATTAAAGCGTGATATCAATAGAAGTGTTGGTAAAACAATTAATGGAATAGAAATCACTGAATCAGGTATTTTAGCCGCCGCACATTTGGCGGGTGCAGGCAATGTCAAAATTTATTTAAGAAGTCAAGGTGCTAATATTTTTATTGATGCCTATGGAACTGATGTTGAGCATTATATGAAAATATTTTCAGGATATAATACTTCTTTTATCCAACCTATCAAGAATGCTACTATAAGTAGCTAAGGTTAATGTTTATGAATAATAAAAATGCAAGGTCGTTTGTGAAGATCTATTTTTTGCATTTTCCAATCATTAATACTTAATGTTTTTATGAGCTCCGTAGTTAAAGTAATATCTACAGCGATACAAAGATATGTCGAGGGTATCAGGTTAAATTTAAGATCAATAAACAGCTTGTCATTTCTATAAGGAGTTTCTATAAAGACTTGAGATTGATTTTTAAGTTTTGATGTTTTTTCAAGGTCTTTAATGGCTCTTTTTCTCTCTGATTTATCAATGGGCAGATAACCGTTAAATGCAAAATTCTGTCCATTGAGCCCCGAACTCATCATGGCTAAAAGAATGGATGATGGCCCAACTAGCGGAATCACTTTAATATTTTTTTGATGAGCCAACATTACAATACTGGCACCAGGGTCGGCAATTGCCGGAACTCCAGCATCAGACAATAAGCCAACATTTTGACCTTCGAAACAAGCATCTAAATATGATTTAGATTCTAATTCTGAAGTGAACTTATCAAGTATAAAAATAATTAAATCCGGTTGAGATTTACGCGGCGTAATTTTTTTAATAAACCGACGGGCAGGTTTTTCGTTTTCAACGATAAAAATATTTACCTTTTCAACGATTTGTTTAACTGATAGGGGTAAAACCTCCAAGGGCTCGTTACCTCCTAATGTTGTTGGTATCAAAAATAAACTCCCTTTTGTCATGCCCGATTCAGTTATAATTTATTTTTAATATTCTCACACGCCTCATTCAGCATTTGATAAACATGTTCAAAACCGTCATCTCCACCATAATAAGGGTCGGGAACATCTTCAAGCGTATTTTCAGAAGATTCCAATATCAAATGAACTTTCTGCTCATCGTTATTATCTCTAGCCAATGCTAAAACATCCTGATAATTTGACTGATCCATGACAAATATATAATCGAAATTATCAAAATCTACAATTTCAAATTTTCGGCTTTTTTGAGAAGAAATATCAATTTGATGTAAACGTGCCACTTCTATAGATCTTTCATCAGGTCGATTCCCAGAATGCCAACCTGCTGTTCCAGCAGAATCCACATGGATCCTATTTTTATCAACCTTTGATTTTAGAATTCCTTCGGCCAATGGTGATCTACAAATGTTCCCGAGACAAACCATTAAAACCTTTTTCATCAAATACTATTAGAAGGTAAGTTTTTTAGTTAATTCGTCAACATATTTACGGAACTGCTTGTCCGTTTCGGTAAGGTTATCCACTGTTTTACATGCATGCAATACCGTTGCATGGTCTCTACTACCGATTTGAGATCCGATACTTGCTAGAGAAGCTTTGGTCATACGTTTAGCAAAAAACATTGCTAATTGTCTTGCTTGAACAATATGACGTTTTCTTGTTTTTGATTGTAAAGTAGTTACATCCATTTCAAAATATTTTGAAACAACTTTTTGGATATAATCAATGGAAACTTCTTTTTTGGTATTTTTAACAAACTTGTCTACAATTTGTTTGGTAAGAGAAAGTGTAAATTCTTTATGATTGAATGATGATTGTGCTATAAGAGAAATCAAAACACCTTCTAATTCACGAACATTTGTTTTTATGTTTTTGGCAACATATTCAACAATTTCATCAGGAATTTCAACGCCATCTCTAAACATTTTATTCTGCAATATTGATATTCTCGTCTCATAATCAGGTGGCATCAGCTCAGCTGAGAGTCCCCATTTAAATCTGGATAGCAACCTCTGCTCAATATCCTGCATATCTACAGGTGCTTTATCCGAAGTCAAAATAACTTGTTTTCCGTTTTGATGCAGATGATTAAAAATATGAAAAAATACGTCTTGAGTACCTGATTTACCAGATAAAAATTGCACATCATCAACAATTAAAACATCAATCATCTGATAAAAATGAATAAAATCATTTCGCGTATTACCTTTTACAGAGTCTATAAATTGCTGGGTGAATTTTTCAGCTGATATATATAAAACTGTTTTTTCAGGATAAGTTTCTTTTATCCTAACCCCAATGGCTTGAGCCAAATGAGTTTTTCCTAAACCTACTCCACCGTAAATTAATAAGGGATTGAAGGATGTCCCTCCAGGCTTATTGGAAACTGCCATACTGGCCGAACGAGCCAATCGGTTTGAATCCCCTTCAATAAAATTTTCGAAATTATAATTGGGATTTAACTGAGATTCTATTTTGACTTTTTGAATACCAGGAATCACAAAGGGGTTTTTCAACTCTCTCTTATCTATTTCCAATGGAATTGTCATTCCCTGAGAATTGAATGGTTTTTTATTTGAACTTGGAAACTTGACAGTATGAGGCTTTCTATTGCTATAGGTGTTTTCCATTCTTACATCGTACACCAATTTGGCGCTCTCACCCAACTCTCTAACCAAAGCTACTCTTAATAATTTTATATAATGCTCCTCCAGCCATTCAAAAAAGAATTTACTTGGCACTTGAATTGTTAAAACATCTCCTGAAATCTTTACCGGTTCTATAGGTTCAAACCACGTTTTAAATGCTTGTGGTTTTATATTATCCTTAATAAAAAGTAGGCAATTATTCCATACCGAGGAAGCTTTTTTTGTCATTATAAATATAAAGTTATTGAATTAGTAATATTCTTTGAATTCTATATATGTCCCCTTAAAACATAGCTAAAATACGTTTTCTTTTTCGTTATACAAAAGTGTGAATAAAGTTTATTATAAAAAAATAAAATTGCTATTGATTATTAAATATTTTTTGTGTAAACTAGTCCGCTGCCAAATTACAAATAATAATGATTAAGTATGAAACCAAATTGCGAGTTAGATATGCGGATACTGACCAAATGGGTTATGTTTATTATGGGAATTATGCTCAATATTTTGAAGTAGGAAGAGTTGAGTGGTTGCGAAGCTTAGGGATAAGTTACAAAAGTCTGGAGGAATCAAATATTATGCTTCCTGTATTAAATTTAAATGTCAATTATATCAAGCCTGCTAAATACGATGATCAATTAACCATAATAACTATTTTAAAAAAAAAACCGCTAGTTAAAATTGAATTTGACATAGAAGTTTACAATGAAAACAAAGAATTATTAACTACTGGACAAACTACCTTGGTTTTCATAAACATAGAGAAAAACAAACCTACAAAAGCACCTCAAAATTTATTGGACAAAATTTACGCCAGATTTGATTAAAAGTAAATTTTAATAACCATTAACCACATTCTTTTATCTTCACACATCTCAAATTCTCAAAAGCCCATTTAACACCTTCAGCCTCACTTAATCTTACAGATATTTTAAAGTGGCAATTCATATTCATTGCCTGACTTATCAATTGAATCTTTCTTTCCTTTATTAATCGCATAACTTTATTAATATGTTGATACTCAAATTTTAACTCGAAAATTACATCTATAGTTTTTTGAATAATTTGTGATGCATTCAATACAGAACTTGCCGCAGTTTTATAAGCATTTACCAAACCACCAACACCCAATTTGGTTCCTCCAAAATAACGAATAACCACCACCAAAATATTGGTCAATTCGTAGGACATAATTTGCCCATAAATTGGATTTCCGGCACTATTATTTGGCTCGCCATCGTCATTAACCCTATAGCTAACTTTTTCAACACCCAAACGCCAAGCATAACACCAATGCCTTGCTTTATAATGGTTTTCTTTTAAAATATCAGTATAATGTTTAATTTGAGACTCATCTTCAATATGATAGGCAAATCCAATAAATTTACTCCCTTTATCCTTAAACATCTCACCTTCAACCGATTTATTAATTGTTCTATATGTATCTGTAAACTTCAATTTACAGGTTTCATGATTTTCAACAAATCCGAATCTATCTCTTCAACCGAATCTATAACTCCTTTAATTTTAGGAGCATTTAATCCTTTATTAAAAGTCACATCTCCAATAAATATTCTGGCTTCATCCCATAGATCATCATAAATAAAACTCTGTATGACTTGGGCACCACCTTCAACTATAATAGATTGAATATCATATTTAAACAAAACATCGCAAATCTGTTGAGGAATGCTTTTTGAATAATCAATATATTCCAATACCACGTTTTCTTTAACCTTTTCAAACATTGATTTATAACTTGTAAAAACAAGGGTCTTTATAGACCCATCAAAAACGTGAAAACTATGTGGTATTTTTAATGAATTATCCATAACTAGTCGAATTGGATTCTTACCTGACCACTTTCTTACATCCAGCTTTGGATTATCAAGTATAACCGTATTTGTACCAACCAATATAGACGCTTCTTCGCTCCGCCATTTATGTACCCGTTGTTGGGAAATTTTGTTTGATATCCAGACAGGTTTGGGATTGTTATTTAATGAAATATCTTCATCTTGACTCAGTTTTCTTTCAGGAGCTATAAAACCATCTTTTGTTTCGGCCCACTTCAAAATGACAAAAGGTCTCTTTTTTTTATGAAATGTAAAAAAACGTTTATTTAGCTCCCCACATTCCTTTTCCAAAACTCCTAAAATCACTTCACATTTATGATTCTCTAGATGTCTTATTCCTTTGCCACTCACCAAACTATTTTCATCAATGACACCAATAACAACTTTTAGAATATTAAATTTTGAAATCAAATCGGAACAAGGTGGAGTTTTACCTTGATGAGAACAAGGCTCCAAACTTACATATAAAGTAGACTTTTTTAGTAGATTTTTATCCTTTACAGATTCAATAGCATTAACCTCGGCATGATTCCCACCATAAGGACTTGTAAAGCCCTCACCAATAATTAAATCATCACAAACAATTACACAACCCACCATCGGATTGGGCCGTGTGGTACCTAATCCCTTTTTTGCCAAGGTCAGGCATCGTTGCATATATTTTTCATGTATCTTCACAACACAAAAATATAATTTTAAATTGAGTATAAAAACCTTTAGTATTCGGGAAATACAAATTAATGATAATCAAAAACTTGCCAAAATTATCAGAGATGTTTTGATTGAATTTGGCGTTCCAAAAGTGGGTACAGCATATGAAGATAAAGCTTTAAATAATATGTTTAATACCTATGATAATGAAAAATCTTGTTATTTTGTGGTTGCCAATGGAAAAGAAATTCTTGGCGGAGCAGGAATTATGCATTTACAAAATGCAAAAGAAAATATTTGTGAATTACAAAAAATGTATTTTACACCTGAAGTAAGGGGCAAAAACATAGGGTCCCAAATGATGGAAATTTGTTTACAACAAGCAAAAAATTATGGTTATGAAAAATGTTATTTAGAAACACTTCCTTACATGATAGGTGCTCGGAAATTATATCAAAAAGTTGGATTCGAATTATTGAATGCACCCATGGGAGACACGGGGCACTATAGCTGTAATATGTGGATGATAAAAGACTTATAATGACAATCAAAGAATTAAAACGTACATTTCATCAAGAACTCCATTCAATTTATCCAAAAAAAGAAATTGATAGTTTTAGTAATTTATTATTGGAGGATCGAATGCTATTGAAACGCATTGATATAGCTCTAAATCCTAATTTAGAAATTTCATCATCTGACAAAGATTATTTTTCAAATACAATCGAAGAATTAAAAAGAGAAGTTCCCATTCAATACATTATTGGCCATACTGAATTCTATGGATTGAAGTTTTATGTAAATAAAAACGTTTTGATTCCACGACCTGAAACTGAAGAACTTATTACATGGATTCTCGATAAGACAAAAAAAAATAGAGAAAATAAAAATGATGAATCTATAAAAATCCTGGATATCGGAACCGGAAGTGGTTGCATAGCAATTGCTTTGGCCAAAAACATTTCAAATTCAAAAATATGGGCTCTCGATATATCAAATGAAGCTCTCAATACTGCAAAAAAAAATGCAGAATTAAATCATGTCAATATTCAGTTTTTAGAAAAAGATATTCTAGAAACGGAAAGCCTACCCTTGAAATTTGATATTATTGTTAGTAACCCTCCCTATGTTAGAGAATTGGAAAAAAAAGAGATAAAAAACAATGTTTTAAATCATGAGCCTCATATGGCGTTATTTGTAAAAGACAAGGATCCTCTTTTATACTATGATAAAATACTCGATTTTGCCAAAGAACATTTGAATCAAAAGGGCCAATTATTTTTTGAAATCAATCAGTATCTAGGAACAAAAACTTTGGAATTAATTACCCAGAATAACTTTCAAAATATTGAATTACAAAAAGATGTTTTTGGCAATGACAGGATGATTAGATCAACACTCAATTAGTCAATTAATTTGGAGATTGATTATCGATTTTAATAGCTTTTTTTATGCAAAAATTTTCGTTTTGCTACATTTTAAATAAAAGCGTATCTTTAAAGTACTTTAACCCATCTTTTTAAAATCACTTAATTATGGAAAAACCAACAATAGCAGGAAATTCTCCTCAAATGGAAGGATTGGAGATTGGAAAAACATATGCATGGTGTTCATGTGGAAAATCTTCCAGTCAGCCATGGTGTAACGGATTACACAAGGGAACAGAATTTAAACCCAATGTATTTAAGGTAGAAAAATCTAAAACTGCAGCCATGTGCATGTGTAAACAAAGTAGTAACCCTCCGTATTGTGATGGCTCTCATAGCAAACTTTAAAACTAAAAAAGGATAAAACTACCAAATTCAGCTATTTCTAAAAAAAGAATTAGTTTTGTCTCATGCGAATAGATATTATTACTGTTTCACCTGAGCTCATTAAAAGCCCTTTTGAATATTCAATTATCAAACGGGCAATCGACAAAGAATTGATAGAAGTTCATTTCCATGATCTGAGAAAATATGCACTTAACAAATATGGCAAAATTGATGACTATCAATTTGGTGGAGGTGCTGGAATGGTATTAATGATAGAACCTATTGACAAATGTATTTCTGAACTTCTTACTCAAAGAAATTATGATGAAATCATTTATATGACTCCGGATGCCAAAACCCTGAATCAGCAAACTTCAAACATATTATCAACCGCTGAGAATTTAATCATCCTAACAGGTCATTATAAAGGGGTTGATCAACGGGTGAGGGATAAATTTGTTACCCTTGAAATTTCCATAGGTGACTATGTATTATCAGGGGGCGAATTGGCCGCTGCCGTATTGTGTGATTCGATAATCAGATTGATTCCTGGAGTATTGGGAGACGAAACATCAGCGTTAACAGATTCTTTTCAGGATAATCTCTTGGCACCCCCTGTATACACCAGACCTGCAAAATATGATGATATGGAAGTTCCTGAAATACTTTTATCAGGTAATTTTCCAAAAATTGAAAAATGGAGACATGATAAAGCTGTTAAAAGAACAGAAAATATTCGTCCAGATTTATTTAATCTTAAAGATGAATAAATATGAAAATCACATTCAATCTTATTGCATGCTTTCTTTGCCTACAATGTTTTTCACAAATTGATAGTACTCAATTAGTTTCTAGTAAGCCACAGAAATCTTTTTTAAAACAATCCATTGTTCCCCTATCATTAATTGGAGCCGGATTGATTGTAAATTATTCAACTGGAATTTTTGGTAAGGAAAATTTACAAGAACACATCCAGAATAAATTCCCTGATTTTCATACGGATATTGATGATTATTTATTATTCATTCCCTTAGCCACAATGTATACGGCAGATATTTTTAAAGTGCCTAGCAAAAATGATGCATTTACCCAAACCAAATATTTGTTGATCGCAGGATTAGCAAATCAATTGGTCACATTCGGATTAAAAAATATTTTGGATGAAACAAGACCCAATGGCGAACATCATAGTTTTCCATCTGGTCATACTTCAAATGCATTTGTTATAGCCACAGTTTTATTTCATGAATTCAAAGAAACAAGGTTGCTGTTGGCGTATAGTGGATATCTTTTTGCGACCGCAACTGGAGTTCTTAGGGTTCTAAATAATGAGCATTGGGTTTCCGATGTTTTGGTAGGTGCAGGAATAGGTATATTAATAACCGATTTGGTTTATCGAATTGAGCCCTTGAAGAACTGGAATCCTTTTAAAAATAAAAAAATGAATGCCATATTGAGTCCAACTTTTATGAAAAACGGGTTTGGGCTTTATGCTAACCTACAATTTTAAAGGAATTTAACAATAAAAAATAGTTGTAAATTAAATTAAAAAGATGTTTTTAAATTAAAAGTTTTTTTTAAATTTGCAAACTCAAAATTAACCTCTGACGAAAATCGTGTATGTTGATATTTGATCAACCATTTTAAATTTATACAATGGGAAATTTAGTTAAATTTGTACAAGACGAATTTGTTGCAAAAAATGATATTCCTGATTTTGCTGCCGGAGATACAATAACGGTTTACTTTGAAATTAGAGAAGGTAAGAAAACAAGAACTCAGTTCTTTAAAGGAGTTGTAATTCAAAGAAGAGGAAGTGGAAGTTCTGAAACTTTTACTATTAGAAAAATGTCTGGTACCGTTGGGGTTGAACGTATTTTTCCAATTAACCTACCTGCAATTCAAAAAATTGAAATCAATAAAAAGGGTAAAGTGAGAAGAGCTAGAATATTTTATTTTAGAAACCTTACCGGTAAAAAAGCTCAAATAAAGGAAAAAAGAGTTTAATTTTTTTCTTAATAATTTTAAAATCCCATTTCATTAGAAATGGGATTTTTTTTTCAAAAAAAAGCATCACTTTCTTATCAGGATGTAACTCAGAGACTTATAAACAATTGTTAATAAATAGTGTTTACAGGCTGTTAACAAATTATTTCTCTAATTTTAGCCCTTTTTCTTCTCAACTGCTAAATTTGTAATAGTCTGTTTGCTTATTGAAACGCCCCCTAACCGTTATGAAAAATAGTTTCGTAAACAAATACAGGCCATATGGGGTTTTAATCTCATATTAGTTTTTTAAATTTATTTCAAACCAAAAGTATTTATAGCATACTCTCATTGAAATTACTGAATTTAAAAAACAAATTTAAAATAGTGTCTCAAATGAAGTTACTATCATTGGTTTAACTATTTTAAAGTATTTATGTTTAAGCAATTTTTAATTTATTTTAGATTTTGTGTAAGCTTTAAAGGCCATATTAAAGTCTCAACTTTTTTATGGCTTTTTTTATGTTTGAACTTGTATTCATTCAAGATTAAATTAACATAAATTCATTGAAATAGTAAAATAGTTAGGCTTGATAAAATTTAAAGTTCTAAACCTTGAAAAATCTCTTCGAAACTATCCCAATCGTAAAATTCTGTACCCAAAGGTGACAATAATATTTCAATTCATTTTAAGCAGTGATTAAAATCGTTTTTCTTTAGTAAAAAAAGTATATTTGTGGCGAAAAAAAATAAATTAATTAGCAAGGTTATTTTCACTTGAAATAGCAATTAAAAAATAGCTTATATAAAATATACAAATGAGCACAACTCCTAAGATTATTTACACCAAAACGGATGAAGCACCGGCTTTGGCCACTAATTCTTTTTTACCAATTATTAAGGCTTTTACAAAATCTTCAGGCATTCAATTTGAGATTAAAGATATTTCATTAGCTAGCAGAATACTTTCTTTATTTCCAGAAAGTTTAGCAACAGGTCAAGGAGTTGAAGATGCTTTAGCTGAACTCAGTGAGTTGGTGAAAAAACCGGAAGCTAATATTATTAAGCTACCTAATATTTCAGCTTCAGTACCACAATTAAAAGCAGCAATTGAAGAACTCCAATCTTTGGGCTACAATATCCCTATTTATTCAGAGAACCCAACAACCGATGAAGAAAAAGAAATCTTAAAAAAATACAATGCAATAAAAGGATCTGCTGTAAACCCTGTTTTAAGAGAGGGAAATTCAGACAGAAGAGCTCCAAAAGCTGTCAAAAATTATGCGATGAAAAACCCACATACAATGGGTACATGGTCTTCAAGTTCAAAAACACATGTATCTACTATGGAAAAAGGTGATTTCTTTTCTAATGAAAAATCGGTAACTATTTCCAATTCTGATTGTATTAAAATAGAATTTGTTGACAACAAGGGTACCAAAATTACCTTAAAAGAAAAAACAGATTTATTGCCTGGCGAAATTATTGATGCAACTGTGATGAGTAAAAAATTACTTCTAAGTTTCCTCAATAAACAAATTATAGACGCTAAAGATAAAAACGTATTGTTTTCACTACACATGAAAGCAACTATGATGAAAGTTTCAGATCCAATTATTTTTGGACATGCTGTAAACGTATTTTTTGAAGATGTTTTTGAAAAAAATAGTGAGATTATAGAAGAATTGGATGTTGATGTCAATAATGGTTTTGGCGATTTAATTAACAAAATACAAACTTTACCAGAAGAAAAAAAATTAGCTATTGAAGCAGATATAAATGCCTGTTTAGAAAATGGACCTTCTATTGCAATGGTGAATTCAGATAAGGGCATTACCAATCTTCATGTACCTAGTGATATTATTATTGACGCTTCCATGCCTGCTATGATTCGCACATCAGGACAAATGTGGAATGCCGATGGTAATTTAGAAGATACTAAAGCAGTTATTCCTGACAGTAGTTATGCCGGAATATATGAAGCAACAATTGATTTTTGTAAAGAACACGGGGCTTTTGATCCTACAACAATGGGAACGACTTCAAATGTTGGTTTGATGGCTCAAAAGGCCGAAGAATATGGCTCTCATGATAAAACTTTTGAAATACAAGGAAACGGAACCGTTCAGGTAACTAATGAATTAGGTAATATTATTTTTGAACATACTGTAGAAGAAGGAGATATTTGGAGAATGTGTCAAGTAAAAGATGCTCCTATCTTAAATTGGATAAAACTTGCGGTAGATAGAGCAAGAGCCACTGATTTACCTGCTATTTTTTGGTTAGATAAAAATAGAGCACATGATGCCCAAATTATTGAAAAAATAAATGCTCATTTACCTAAGTATGACACAAAAGATTTGGATATACAGATAATGACGCCTAAAGATGCTACATTATACACGTTAAAAAGAGCTAAAGAGGGTCTAGATACCATTTCCGTAACAGGAAATGTTTTGCGTGATTATCTAACCGACTTATTTCCAATTTTAGAATTAGGAACAAGTGCTAAAATGCTATCTATTGTTCCTTTAATGAATGGAGGTGGTTTATTTGAAACTGGAGCAGGGGGTTCTGCCCCTAAGCACGTGCAACAATTTGTTGAAGAAGGGCATTTAAGATGGGATTCTTTAGGTGAATTTTTAGCATTGGCAGTATCCTTAGAACATTTAGGAAATAGTTATAACATTCCTAGTGCTTTGGTATTAGCGGAAACTTTGGATCAAGCTACAGATAAATTTCTTGACAACAAAAAATCTCCTTCACGAAAAGTTAATGAATTAGATAATAGAGGAAGTCATTATTATATAGCAACATATTGGGCTCAAGCATTAGCTGCTCAAAATAAAAATACTGAATTAAAAGAAAAATTTAGGACTGTTGCTACTGAGCTAGAGGCAAATGAAAAAGTTATTACTAGAGAATTATTAGAAGCGCAAGGATCGAAAGTTGATCTTGGTGGCTATTACTTTTGTAATGAAAATTTAGTTCAAAAAGCCATGAGACCAAGCGAAACTTTTAATAACATAATTTCTAAATGTTAACATTTTATATATTTGCATTATAATGCATTTATTTAAAAGGTTCCAATAAAAATATTGGAGCCTTTTTATTTTCAATTCTTATACTTACCTTTATAGTGTTCTAGCATTATCTAATGGAAAGTCAGCAAAAAGAAAATAAAAGATTTAATAAACAGCGTATATTTGAAAATAATACCTCTAAAAATTTATTTAATAAGGGAATCAAATATCTGGCTATAGCACTACCCCTACTTTTTATTTCACCGATTTTAATCACCATTGGTTTCAAAGCAATAAATAAAGATCATAATTATCTAATGCTTTTACTGGGCTGTATTTTAACCATCTGTACCGTGATTCTGGTTATTCAAGGTATTCGTGTTATTTTAAAGGCACTTTTTGCTAAATGAATATAAAATCATTTTACTTTCGTTTAACCCATTGGGAACATTGGCCTACTTTTATGTTTTATGTTCCATTATTACCCTATGCTATCTACAAAGCCATTTTAGCCCGTAATCTTATATTTTTTTTAGCAACCAATCCTTCAATTTTATACTCGGGTAGTGGTACTGAATCTAAATTCGAAACTATTTCCTTGATTCCTGAAAAACTTAATCCAAAATCATTATTGATACAAAAACATAGGCCAATTGATAATATCCTGAAACAAATCAATTCTAAAAATATTGGGTTCCCTTTAATTGCGAAACCCGACATGGGATTCAGAGGTTATCTTGTAAAAAAAATAAACAATGAAAAAGAACTGGGTGAATATTTTCAAAAAATAAACATTCCTATCATAATTCAGGAATTCATTGATTTTGAACATGAAATTGGTGTATTTTATCATAGATTACCCGGAAATACCCAAGGAAAAATTACCTCTATTACCATTAAAAAATACCTACAAATTAAGGGTGATGGCATTCAAAGCTTATCATCTCTAATCCTAAATCATCAAAGGGCTTTTCTCTATCACGATTTATTTAAAAATATTCATAAGAACAAAATGAATGAAATACCACCCATGGACAATATTACAACCTTAAGTGTGATTGGAAATCATTCAAAAGGAACCCAATTTTTGGATGGAGCAGAATTAATAAATACTGATTTAGAAAGGATTTTTGATCAGCTCAATCATCAAATTAAAGGTTGGTATTATGGCAGGGTAGATTTAAAATATCAATCCTTTGACAGTCTTTGTAAGGGAAATGATTTTAAAATTATTGAAATTAATGGTATTATTTCTGAGCCAACCCATATCTATGATCCAACAGAAGGTGCAAATTATTTTGATGCTTTAAAATCAATAAAAGAACATTGGAAAATATTGTCGGAAATCGCGATGTACAACCACAAAAAAAATGGTGTCAAATATCCAAAACTTTTTCCTTATCTTAAAAATATGAGGAAATTACGAAAGCAAGCAGCTCTGCTTAAGAAACTAAATAAACTTTAATTTTTTCTTTTATATTTCTTTTTAAGGGATTTTAAAATTTAATTATTGTTTAACTTGATTACCTTTTTATTCTTTATCTGTATACCTAAATAGTCCACTTAATTTATCCCAAAAATCACCCCCCAAAACAAAGAAACTACTCACAAAAACAACATCGGATATGACGGTTACTCGAAGCGGAACTTCTCTAAAAATACTAATAGTTTCACTTAGATAAGGATGAAGAATTCCAATTAACAGAGGTATCCAAAAAAGAAACAATCCAAATCGAAATCTCACAAGGTTTACATGATCAGGGGGAGCAAATCTTTTAAAATACCTAAAAACTCTACCCTTTATATACTCATATCCCTGTTTACCCATAACCGCTATAGCAATAAGCATAAATAATTCCGGTACACCAAAAGCCAATAATCCAGTAAGGATATTTTTATAGGTATCAGACAAATCGGAGGTCAAGACTACCGGGATCAATAATGGGGTTAAAAAGCCAGTAACTAAAATAACTGTACCCAAAATAATTCTTGATTTTGTATTATTTTGTTGATCCGTCATTATTATGAGTTTTTCATTTTAAATGCTTTATTTCTCTTTTTTAAAAAATAGCCCAAAGGGATAATGACTAAAAATGAAAGTGTCCATGCCGCTGGGCTAATTGAAGCAAATGGTAAAGAAAATAAAGAAGCAATAGGTTCTGGTAAAATTTGGAACATAATGGTTCTTTCTTCATCCTCATTGATTTGATCCGAGGTCAGGCCGTGTTTTCTGGCATAAATCCAATTATAAACCCCAATAAATCCTGCAAGTGCTAAAAAAACACTTTCCATTTGTAAGGCTATTTTCAAACCATCATATTCCATATCAAAACGAACAAAATACAAGTATAGCATGAGACATATCATTTGAACAATTGCTAGTGAAGCATGGGTTGGGGAACTTCTGACTAAATTTCCCAATTGCTTATTCGTCTGAATCCAATAGATAATTAAAAGGATTAATCCGACAACAATTACAACCAACTTCATGATATTATCACTAAAAATTTGTGAGAGAGAATAATATTGCAAATCAGGATCTTCCGGTCTTGGTAAAATAAGAAAGGCTTGAAATATCATTAAAGCATAGAGCACATTAACAACTATTTTTAAACTGTTTAGGGTTCCGACACCTCTCTCAATTTGGGCCTTTGTTAATTCCGATTTTTTAAAGAATTTAATCATTTTTATATTTTTTGTTACTTAACCTCATTGGTTTAAAAATTAACATCTATTTTTTACCTCCTACAGGCATGGTATAAGAAAGATTCAATCGAAAAGAATTTTGTACGGCTGGTCCTTGCCAAGACTCATAAATTGCACTTGTTTTATATTCAACATAGGCATTCCATGATGCTTTTTCCATTACCCATACTTTCCCAAACCGAATGCCTAAGGGTAAATAAAAACCCTTCGTATTCCAGTCATACAATGCCACGATATCGGCAGTTTGCAAATAAACGCCCGAAGACCCAAAACGGTAGGCTAAAAAAGGTGCTATACCCAAAGGATTAGCATCCGATTGTCCTGCAGGCAGCGTACTTGGATCAATGCTGCGAAAAGTTTGCGTAAACAGCAACCCATAAAACCATTGACCGCTATTATTAACAATTGCTGCGGCAAACCCATAACCCCATTCATCCTTGGCCACATCTTTATTGCCCGGTGCTGTAATCAAGGGTCCAATTCCGGCCCTACCTGTACCCCAATCGGTAGCTTTTGGAATAATCAGCGCAAAAAGTTCTGTATTTCCAAATCCAGATTCACCGGTATTTACATTTTCATAATGTCTAAAGGTTATTCTGGGTAGTATTGTCATTGATTTTAAAGGAACAGGCGCAACAACCCTCAATTGAACATAATTATCCAGGCCAGCAGGTCTTGGAGCTCCGTTAACAATGTCACTATGGTAATCAGGCATATATTGATATGCCAATTGAAAGCTCCATTGAGTTGCCGTAGCGTCCATTGCTTTTGATGCACGATCTTGTTCGTCAACCCCGGTATCTTCTTCTAATTTTTCATCTTCCTGAGCTTGAACGGTTAATCCGACAAAAAGGAGTATTATTAATAAAAATTGTTTTGTTTTCATTGAATTTATATTTTTTTATTTTCGTTTGTTTACTTTATTATTCCATCTATATTGGTATGATACTGACACGGCATCAAAATCACTCCCTCGTTTAAATCTAAATCCCGAGATATAAGCAAATTTTAAAGTGTGCTTTTTAGCAATTGGCATCGCATAAATAACACCCAATCGCGCTGTTGATATTTCGGTATCTCTGGGTATTCCATTAACTTCAGTTTTGCCACCAATTCCATAACCAATATTAAAAGCCAACCATATATTTTTTGGTAATTCTTTAATTACATGCACCTTAAATGTATAAAGCGGATTCTGCGCTAGTTTATTTCCGTTTAAAAAATTATTGTTATTTGTAAATAACCAAAATCCTATATAGGATTCTATAATCCATTTGTTCAGATTTTTCGAAAAGCCCCATTGTGATTTAAAGGCCCATCTATTAGAACCAATATTAATCAGCTGATCCGAATTATAATTACCGGTTGGTGCAATTATTTGCAGGCTAAATCCAGAAATACTTTCAGCTTTGTAGGATGAAAACTCGGACAAATTCATGGCTTTAGAACCAAGATAATTAAATGACAATCTCAAACGGAGGTCTCCAATTCCATTTCTAGAAATTTCTGAATTATCCTCTTCTAATTCACCTGACCAGTCACCGGCAACAAAAGGTACAAATACATCTATTTTAGACGACAAACTAAAGAAATTAATAGATCTTACATAAGCTGCAAAGAGACTATGCAGATTTGAATTCAAATCCTCAATTGGAATCGCTGGATCCAATAAAATATTTCCATGAGCAAAACCATATCCACCGATCAAAAAATTGGTATTAACAGGTAAATTATTCATTGCTCTTGGCTCCAATTCCTGTGACGTAGCGTGTAATCCTATCAAAGAACAGATTAATACTAATGTATGTAGTTTATTATCTATCACAAAACATCTAAAATATGGGTATCTAATTTGTTTAAAAATACCCATATAACTCACCGTTTAATTCAATTAAATGATCCTATTTAATTTTGCGGTTTAGACGATAATGTTTTTAAAACACCATCAATACTTAATGAACTACCTGCAACGGGTGGAAACTCCTTAAATGTTGCTAAAAATTCAGAAACATAAGTTTGAGCAGGAACAAACAACCACATGTTTTCTGCATACCATCTCGTGTACATTGAAGCTTTCCAAGAAACTTCATAAGGATCTGCCCTTAAATTTATTACCAATGGCCACGCTGGTGTTTTTCTGTATGCTTCGTTTATGGCGCCTTCCATATATGTAAAATGAAGCTTCCAATTGTTATATCTAACGGCATTTAAATTACCTCCCTGATCAAAATAGAATATTTCATGTCTCGGAGATTCTTTAACTTCTCCTTTAAAATATGGCATCATATTGTATCCATCTAAATGCACTTTAAAGTTTTTTCCATTTGCTTTATAACCCGTTAACAATTTCTCTTTTACATCTGACACACCTGCTGCAGCTAATAAGGTTGGCATCATATCTTCATGAGAAAATATATCATTGAACTTTGTTCCAGGTTTAATAACTCCGGGCCAACGAATAGCACAAGGTGCTCTAAAACCACCTTCCCAAGTCGTTCCTTTTTCACCAGCAAAAGGAGTGGTTCCCCCATCAGGCCATGTGAATTTTTCTGCACCATTATCTGTTGAATACATGATGATAGTATTGTCAATAATTCCTAATTCTTCCAATTTTGCCAGTACTGTTCCTATGGCTTTATCATGTTCAACCATTCCATCAGGATATAAACCAATACCTGTTACTCCTACACTCTCATCTTTTAAATGTGTCCAAACGTGCATTCGTGTAGCACTTAGCCAAACAAAAAATGGTTTATCAGCTTTGTGAGCACGTTCAATAAAATCAATGGCAGCAGCTGTAAAGTCTTCATCAATAGTTTTCATTCGTTCTTTAGTTAATGGCCCAGTATCCTCAATTTTTCCATCTGCATACGAATGCAAAACTCCTCTTGGTCCAAATTCTTTATGGAATGCTGGATCTTTAGGGTAATAGTATCCTTCTGGTTCTTCTTCTGCATTTAAATGATAAAGGTTTCCGTAAAATTCATCAAAACCATGATTGGTAGGAAGCATTTCATCTCTATCACCTAAATGGTTCTTACCAAATTGACCAGAAGTATAGCCTTGATTTTTTAATAATTCAGCAATTGTTGGTTGATTGTCTTGTATTCCTTGTTCACCACCTGGCATACCTATAGTTAATAATCCTGTTCTAAAAGGATGCTGACCCAAAATAAAAGCCGCTCTACCTGCTGTACATGATTGTTGCGAATACCAATCGGTAAACATCGCTCCTTCATTGGCAATTCTGTCAATATTTGGTGTTTGATAACCCATCATTCC
>JAUXGV010000101.1 GCA_030621915.1 Flavobacteriaceae bacterium | reverse complement strand
AATGATGAGAATTGCTGCCCTACAGGAGGAAGCAAAACCATAAAATATGACTTAGTGGCCGGAGAATCTTCTTGGAGGTTAGAGGTAATTGATTAAATATCTGTAATGTCCGATTCAAGATGTAATACGATTGGTTAGAATCTAATAATATGACATTTAACGAATGAATTAGGCACAGAACTATTAGCTATAATTCAATAGCAAAAAAATAAACTACCTCGACACAAGCATTCGAGGTATTAAAATGAGTTTGCTGTGCAAATAACCTGATTTTCCAACCCAAGGGTCGGGGAATTAAACCAAATCTTCTCGTCCGCCGAATCCGCCTGAGGCGGAGAAGGAGGGTTAAATTTAAAAGGCCCACAAGAAATTGGTTAATTCAATTCACAATATCCAATATTATCTTGGACTCAACCCATTTATTGCCACAATCATTGTAATTAAATCCTTAGATTTGTAAAAACTTGAACCATGAATAAATTAGTCTTATTAATAGCATTATTGATCTCTACATTAGGTGTTTCACAAGAAACTGTAGCTATTTTACCATTTTCTTTTACAGATGACGGACACCTTTCTATTTCAAAGGGCAAGGAAGTACAACATTTTTTAATAGATTATATCCATAAAAAAGCCAAACATTTTAATGTAACTACTCTAAATGGAAGAGACATTACCGTTGCTTTAAACAAAGCAGGAATTACTCCTGATACTATCGACAATTTTACTACAAGTGAAATAGCAGAAGCTATTGGTGGTGCCGATTATATTTTAATGGGCTCAGTAGACAGATCCTTTGAGGGAACTTCATCTTTAGAAACCGGATTCGGATCCATCAATGAAAAAAACTGGCAAAAAACAAATGTTTATGGCAGTAATGTTTCATCAACAACAAAAAAATACAATGCAAATATTTCTATTAGTATCTTTAGAAGCAGTGGTAAAGTAGTCTATGAAAAAAGTAAAGGGAATATTTTTATAGATACAACCCCTGATAGTTGGAAAAATTCAGTAATCTGGCATGTAAGGCATTTTCCGTTTTATGAGTGAATTCATTCTATAGATATGTGCTAATAAACACACATCAAACGATGGGTTATTTTTAATTTTATCGATAACAATTCCCCAATATCATGACAAAGTTATTTTACTTCCTATTAATAATTTCGTTTTCTAAAACCCTAGCACAGCAAAACATTACGATTAATGAATTAGAACTCATCAAATTGAGTTTACAAAAAAGTTATGAACTCAAAAATGCTTCCCATGAATTGATGATGGATAGTATTGATACCAAGACCATAAAACAAAATTTTATTCCAACGTTGTCACTTAATGGTATGTATGCTTATGGCGGGAGTAATATTAATGCTGATATTCCAACACTTACGCTACCCTTTTCAGGAATTAACTTATTTGAGGGAAGTACTGAATTTGATGTTAAAGGAAACTTTTTTAATACAAACCTTATGGCGAAGGCATTGTTGTTTTCAGGAATGCAAGTTAATTACGGCTCAAAGGCAAATAATGAAAAGATAAAAGCCAAAAACTATATGCTCGATAAAGAAAGGGCGAATATTATAAAGGATGTGATCGATACTTTTGATAAAATTGAATTAATGAAACAGGCCAAATTGGTTTTAACTGAGAGTAAAAAAAGGCTTGCAAAAGAAAAAGAAAGGGTGTCAAAAGCAATTCAGAATGGACTGGCTATTCCTTATGATCGTCAAAAAATTACAGCCGCCGAATTAAAAATTGACTCAAAACAAACCGAAATACTGGGCAACCTTAATCTTCTCTATTTAAAATTGGCCATGCTTACAGGTAAAGATATTACTGCATTGGGAACATATATTTTTGAACTTACACCATGGGCTTTACATAATGATGAAAAGAACTATAGTAACCGGCCAGAACTAAAAGCTCTGGACGCATCAATAAATGCCTTTGAATATAAATTAAAAATGAATAAAAATGCTTTTTTACCAAAAGTTCAGGCTTTTGCAACCTTATCTTATTTTAATTTATTCGATGCATCGATAGATTCTTCTTTAGAAACACCTATTACAGGACAACCCGTCAATTTAGATTTAAACCATTTGGAAGGATTCCCAACATATATGCTTGGTGTTGGTTTTGAATGGGAACTTTTTAATGGTCTAAAAAACAACAATGCAACACAAAAAACAACAATTGAAAAAAATATAGTTCAAAATAAAAAGATGGATGCCTCAGAAAAATTGGAGCTTTTTGAGCAAAAAGTAAAAATTGACCTTGAAGTTAAAAATCAGCAAATACTATTGAAAGGAAAAGAAAAAGAAGTAGCCTTTAACACTTTACATTTAGCCATTAAAAGCTATCAGGAAGGGCTTATATCAATCTCTGACAGATTAGAAGCAGAAACTGATTATCAGCAAAGTGTGTTAGAGTATTATAAAGTTATTGCCTTGCAACGAAAAGCAGCTCTTGAATCATTAATCTCAACCGGTAGTTTAACATTGCAGCTCTTAAGTAATCAAACCTTGTGATTTCTTCCTCTTTAAGAGAAGGAAATTAAAGACAAAATAATTTAAACTAAAAATGAATCATGAAAAATAAAAATCAGATTTTTATCTTATTGATCCCTATCTTAATTGTTTTGGTCGGAATAGTAATTCTATACATTCTTAAACCGGATAAAAATGACAAAAGAATGTTTGTTGGCTTATTTGAAACCACTGAAATTAGAGTGGCTTCAGAAATACCCGGTAGAATAGATTCTATTTTGGTTAAACTGGGTGATCAAGTTAAACAAGGGCAATTATTGGCTTCTATAGAAAGTGATATTCTCGACGCAAAGATTCAACAGGCAGAAGGTATGTATTCTGCTGCAGAATCGGTTAGCGAAAAAGCGAACAAAGGAGCAAGGAAACAACAAATTCAAGCCGCTTTAGACCAATATGAAATGGCAAAAAGTCAATATATTTTTGCCGATAATTCTTTCAAAAGAGTTCAAAATATGTATAAAGACAGTTTGGTTTCCACACAAAAAATGGACGAACTCACCTTCAAAAGAGATGCTGCAAAAAAACAGATGGATGCAGCTAAATCTATATCTGAAATGGCTACTGAAGGGGCAAGAATTGAAGATAAAAAAGCAGCGAAAGGGCAATTAATTGCTGTAGAAGGAAAAGTTAAGGAGGCAAAAGCATTTTATAAAGAATTGAAGATATATGCACCTGTAGATGGTGAAATTTCAGCAAAATTAGCTGAAGAAAGTGAAGTGATGCCTGCAGGGTATCCTATATTTACCATTCAAAAATTAGAAGATATTCATGCCGTACTTCATATTCGGGAAGATTTTTTAAAAGATTTTCAAATGGGAAGTGAAATTTCGGGCAAATTACCTGCCTTTGAGAATAAGATTTATACGTTTAAAGTAACATATATCTCACCTATGGCCGATTTTGCAGACTGGATTCCAACTGCAGATAAAGGCAGATTAGACATGAAAACATTTGAAATTCATTTGTATCCCATCGAAAACATTGAAGGAATCAGACCCGGTATGAGTATCAATATCAAACTTTGATAATTGTTAAAAATTATAACTAAAATATTTATTAGAGAGGTCCTGATCCTCAAAAAAAGACCGGCTGCCTGGGTATTAATATTGGTAATCCCTTTAGGTATATTCTTATATTTAGGCTCAATCTATGAAGAGGGTGCGATCGAGAATGTTGCTATAGGAATAAAAGATAATGATCATTCGGCCTTAAGTCGTAAGATTATTCAATATATAGAAGCTGCTCCGAAATTGAATGTGGTTAAATTTTTAAATTCAAATGACAATGTTGATAGTTTTTTTAAAGATCACCCTGATATAAAAGGTTTTTATGTGATTCCTAAAGATTTTTCAAAAAATATATTCTTAGGTAAACAAGAAAAAATAATTGCTTATACCAATTCCTCCAATATTATTTATGGAAATCTTTTGTATAAAGAAGCAGCAACAATTATCAACACAGTTTCAGCAGGAATTAATTTGAATTCATTTAAATTAAAAGGCATTCCACACGAAAAAGCTGTAAAAATGATCATGCCGATAAAAGTAGTTGCAAAACCGATGTTTAATCCCTACTATAATTATTTGTATTATCTACTGCCCGGATTAACAACTGTCTTATTACAAATGATCGTCTTTTTTTTAGCAGCCAGATCCATAAACTCAGAATACACGAATCAAACATTCAAAGAACTGTATACGTTGGCTAAAGGAAATATTTTGATGCTGCTTTTAGGAAAGTTATTTACATATACTTTCTTGGGGTTTTTGGTTGGTATTATTATTTTTTCTTTTGTTCACCCTTTGTTAGGAGTTCCAATAGGTGAAAATACCATCTCTTTTTTAAGTATTGTTTTGATCTTTATAATGTGCAACGCCATGTTGGGAATAATGGTTTCTACAATATTTAAAGATGAAGCTATGGCCATGGATGTATCCTTTGTTTATAATTCACCCGCCTTTGTTTTTAGCGGGTTTACATTTCCCATCATGGCGATGCCCGCTTTTAATGCATGGTATGCACAATTGATACCCTATACACACTTTTTAAATGCTTTTATTAAAGGAATAGAAATGAAAACTCCAAATTCATTTTTATACCAACATATTATTAGCCTATTGTTGTTTTTTATTGTAGGATACATTGTTTCCTCAACTGTTTTACTAATTCGTCTTAAAAAAAGTAAAATATGAAGAGCTGGGTTGCCATATTAAAAGATGAATTACAGTTAATTTTTAAGGATAAAAGTATATTGCTTACCTGTTTGGTTGCCCCTATTTTGTACGCTTTTTTCATAGGCTCCATTTACATGGAGAAAGATGTTTCTGAAATACCTGTTGCCATTGTCGATTTTGATCATTCTAATTTATCCAGAAAAGTATCCAATCTGGTTGATTCAAATGAAAAAGTTAAAGTTTTCGGTCATTATTCTTCCCTGGAAGATGCCATGTTTTCTTTTAATAATTTGGAAGTTCAAGGAATATTGATAATTCCGAGTAATTTTCAAAAAGAAACAATGAACTTAGATGGAACCCATGTTGAACTGATTCTAAATAACACGAAGTTCCTCACATCGAATGAAATAAATAAAGGGGTTCAACAGGTAATCCTTACAGTAGCAGGTGGCGTTAGAATGCAATATTTTGTCAGTAATAAGGTGCCCATAGAATTGGCCAAACAACAGGCTCAACCAATTCTACCCGTAATCAAATCCATTTATAATGCAACCAATAATTATGGCGACTATTTATTACCCATCTTGTTGATTTTGATCCTGCAACAAACTCTTATTATTGGTTTTGGACAAAGTGTTGTTCATGAATTTAAACATGGTTTACTTACCAATCTAAAAACTACTTCTTTTTATGATTTTATGAAGGTGATTTCAGCAAAGAGCTTTTATTATATCGTGTTGTATGTGGCTTACTTTTTTATTTTTTATAAATTGATATTCCCTTACTACAACCTGGCTTTTAAAGGAGCTATTATATTACACTTAATTTTAAGTACTGTTTTTATAAGTATTGTAATTTTATATACCATAATTCTTGCATCCTTTTTTAAAACTACTATAGGCTGGACTGAAATACTGGCCTTTTCAACTTATCCATTATTTTTGGTTTCAGGATATTCCTGGCCACTGGAAGCCTTACCTTATTTTTTGAAAGGTTTTGCAAATATTTTACCATCAACTCCTTATTTTAAAATTTTTAGTATGTTATCTGTTGAAGGCGCAGATCTCAACAATATCAAAACAGGTTTTATTCATTTACTTATATTATTAGCTGCGGGATATATTTTGATGTATGTCAGATATAAATTTATGGTTAGAAAAGAAATTAAGCTCCAAAACAAAAAAGCATCCTAAATAAATAAGACGCTTTTTATATTTTACAATTTGCACTTTATTACATTTCTAACGCTTTCTTTTCATCATTGCCCATTAACAATTCCACAGGGTTTTCCAAGGCTTCTTTTACGGCTACTAAAAATCCTACAGATTCTTTTCCGTCAATAATTCGATGATCATATGACAAGGCTACAAACATGATGGGTCTAATTTCAACTTTACCGTTGATAGCCACAGGACGTTCAACTATATTATGCATACCTAAAATTGCACTTTGAGGTGGATTGATAATTGGAGTAGATAACATAGATCCAAAAACACCACCATTGGTAATGGTAAATGTTCCTCCCGTCATTTCATCTACTGTAATTTGACCATCACGTGCACGAATCGCCAATCTTTTTACCTCACTTTCCACACCTTTAAATGATAATTTCTGTGCATTTCGAATCACAGGAACCATTAATCCCTTTGGCCCCGATACGGCAATCGAAATATCAGCAAAATCATAAGAAATTTTATAATCTCCATCAATCATAGAATTTACGTCAGGAAATAATTTTAGGGCTCTTACTATGGCCAAGGTAAAGAAACTCATAAAGCCTAACCCTACTCCATGCTTTTCTTTAAAGTTCTCCTTAAACTGCTTTCGTAAATCAAATATGGGTTTCATATCTACCTCGTTGAAAGTAGTCAACATTGCCGTTTCATTTTTAACCGAAACTAAGCGTTGTGCAACCTTACGACGTAGCATGGATAATTTTTTTCTATCGCTTTTACGATTATCATCGTTCAGCGATTCACCCATGGAAGGAACTGCTTTAATAGCATCATCTTTGGTAACCCTCCCATCTTTTCCAGTTCCAACTATTCCGCTACTATCCATTCCTTTCTCAGAAAGTATTTTTTTTGCTGCAGGGGAAGCTGCACCTGTTGCATAAGTTGAATTTGATTCTTCCTTAATTGTTGTTTCTTTTTTTTCCTTTTCAGGCTCACCACTATCCTTAGTTTGAACAACATCATTGAGCTTGGCTCCATCCATATCAATCAAACAGACTACGGCACCAACTTCCACTGCATCTCCTTCTTCAGCCTTAAAAGTTATAATACCACTTTCTTCAGCGGGCAATTCTAAAGTAGCTTTATCAGAATCAACTTCTGCTATTGCTTGATCTTTTTCAACATAATCACCATCTTCTACCAACCAACTAGCAATTTCTACTTCTGTAATAGATTCCCCGGGCGAGGGAACTTTCATTTCTAAAATCATTTTATGTTTTTTTAATGATTATTATTATTCCATAAAGTTATTAAATATGCTATCAATAACATTTTGTTGTCTCTTCTTAAATCTGGCCGATGTTCCAGCAGCAGGTACCGAATAATAATTCCGGGATCGTACTTTTAATTGAATGGTTTCTCCATTTGGATTTTGAAATTCAAATCTTTGTAATATATGACTCCAAGCTCCCATATTTCTAGGTTCTTCCTGAGCCCATAGATAATCACTAGCATTCTTATACTTATCAATAATACTTTGAATTTTTTCAGAATGAAGTGGGAATAGTTGTTCAATACGAATTATCGCTATATCATTATTCCTTAATTTTTCACGTTCTTGAATTAGTTCATAATAAAATTTACCACTACAAAAAACCAAAGTTTTTATTTGGTTATATTCGACATTGTCATCTATAACTTCTTGAAATTCACCTTCAGAAAAATCATCCATAGTTGATACTGCTAATGGATGTCTTAATAAACTTTTTGGTGTGAACACAATCAAAGGTTTACGAAAATTACGCTTCATTTGTCTTCGCAATAAATGGAAAAAATTTGCCGGAGTGGTACAGTTTGCAACAGTCATATTATCCATTCCACATAATTGCAAGTATCTTTCAATTCTAGCGGAGGAATGCTCAGACCCCTGACCCTCATAACCGTGTGGTAACAAAATTACAATCCCATTTTGCTGTTTCCATTTATCTTCGGCAGCAGAAATATATTGATCAAATATGATTTGAGCCCCATTGCTAAAATCGCCAAACTGAGCTTCCCAAACAGTTAAGGTATTCGGCGCTGCCATAGCATAGCCATAATCAAATCCCAATACGCCATATTCAGATAAGGAAGAATTATAAATACTCATTTTTCCTTTATTCTTAGGATTGGTATCTAATAAATTAAAGCTTTCTGTAGAAATTTCATCTCTTAAAATGGCATGACGATGAGAAAAAGTACCTCTCTCTACATCTTGTCCTGACAGACGGACATTATAACCTTCCTCCAATAAACTACCGAAGGCAAAAATTTCTGCCATACTCCAGTCCATTTTATTTGTTTCAAAAACCATTTTTGCCCTATCATGCATTATTCTTTCAGCCTTGCGTAGAAATTTCACGCCATCAGGTACAGTTGAAACAATTTTGGAAATATATTCTAAATGACTTTTAGGGTATTTAGTTCCCACACTTAATAATAAGCCATCAATATTTTGATGCATAAATCCACTCCAGACATTGTCCATAAAAGGTCTTATCCTTGTTGTCGAATCCTGCTTTGCCATTTGATGTTCTTCTTCTAACAATCCCTTAAATCTGGATATCAAGTTTGGAATATAATCTTCACCGATAACCCCTTCAACTATTAGTTTCTTATTATAAATATCCCTGGGATTTGGTTGTTTTGATATAGCTTTATAAAGCCTGGGTTGAGTAAACCTAGGCTCGTCACCTTCATTATGCCCATATTTTCTATATCCTAATAAATCAATAAAAACATCCCGCTTAAATTTCATTCTAAAATCCAATGCCATGAGTATGGCATGAGTTACTGCTTCAACGTCATCAGCATTGACATGTAATACTGGAGAGAGTGTTACTTTTGCAACATCGGTACAATAAGTACTTGATCGGGCATCAAGATAACTTGTAGTAAATCCAATTTGATTATTAACTACAATATGAATGGTTCCTCCTGTAGAATAACCTTTTAGTTTACTCATTTGAATAACTTCATATACAATTCCCTGGCCTGCAACCGCCGCATCTCCATGAACAACAATTGGAATTATTTTTGACGTATCCCCCTTGTATTTGTCTTCAATTTTAGCCCTTGTAATCCCTTCTGCTACTGACCCAACTGTCTCTAAGTGAGAAGGATTAGGTACCAAATTCATTGTGATCTGTTTATTATTCTTAAGTGTCTTTTTAATTGTAGATCCCAAATGGTATTTCACATCTCCATCAAAATCACTATCTTCATCATAATCCTTTCCTTCAAATTCGTTAAAAAGTTCCCGTATCGGTTTTCTGAAAATATTTACCAAGGTATTCAATCTACCTCGATGGGCCATTCCAAATACAAACTCATCTACATCATATTTTACAGCGGCTATTCTTACCAAACCACCTAAAGCTGGAATAAGTGTCTCCCCTCCTTCTAATGAAAACCTTTTTTGTCCTACATATTTTGTTTGTAAAAATTGCTCAAAGGTAACCGCTTGATTTAATTTAGATAAAATATACTTCTTAGTATCTGCATCATAATTTGGATGATTATCGTTTTCATTCAATACATTTTGCCACCATTGAATTTCTTCAGGGTTACGAATATACATATATTCAACTCCTATAGAATTGCAATATATTTCCTCCAAATGTTTAATAATTTCTTGCAAAGAAGTTGGAGGCAATCCTAAAATACTTCCTGCATTGAAAATATTTTGTAAATCACTTTTGGACAGATTAAAATTCCCTAAATCTAAAGTCGGAGTATAGGACCTTCTATCCCGAACAGGATTGGTTTTGGTAAATAAATGACCCCTTGTTCGATAGCCATTAATCAATTCAATAACCTTAAATTCCTTAAATACCTGTTGTGGAATTTCAACCTCAGTATTTTCCTTACTTTCCAATGAATAGTCTGAGTTTGCCAAATCATAGCCCTGAAAAAAGCTCCTCCAGCTTGGCTCTACCACGTCTGGATTCTCTAAATATTGTTCGTATAAATCCGCAACAAATTCTGTATGCACTGTATTTAAAAAGGAAAATTTATCCATTTATCAATATATTATTTCTTTTCTTTAGAAATGATTGACAAAAATAAGGTGTTTTAAGAGAATAGTTATATAAAAAAGAATTTTTATCAAAATTCTTCAATGGTACTTTGAACGACCATTATCTTCTTTTCAAGAAGCTAATAATTAAGGTAAGTAATAATCAATTCCTCTATTTGTGTAATTGAAAAACCTGAAGTACATTATTATTATTGGCTATCAATATTAAATTATTGTTTTTATCCTTTAACCTTTTAACATTTTTAGCATCACCTCTGGCAAAAAATCCACTTTCAATATTCGTCAAGGGTTTAAAGTTATTCATGCCATCACCTAAAAGTATCAATCCCTTTCCAGCATCATTTCTTGTAGTCTCAATTTCTGAAACAAATAAATTACCAATAATTAATATGTCCAAATTATCATCCCCATTAATATCTTCAATCATAATGTCATTAATATTCGAAAATTGGGCTTCAAGGGGTAAATCATATAATTCAAACCTTCCATTTCCTTTATTTTCAA
>JAUXGV010000194.1 GCA_030621915.1 Flavobacteriaceae bacterium | reverse complement strand
CTACCAAAACAAGGCATATAATACAACAAGAATTATCATTACTGCAAAGGATCCCGTATTGAAAGCCGGACTTGTTTTAAATAAACTTTTAGTGATTTCAATTCCTTTTTCATCTTCTGCTCCTTTATTTTGATAAAGACTCACAATGGCAATTACAATTGCTGTCAATATAGCTGAATATCCCATTTGATCCATAAAAGGAACATCTATAAAAAATGAACTGGTTGACCATCCTTTAGGCGCAACTTTGAAATACATAGCAATCGGAATAGAAACCAAAGCTCCAGCGATCGCTCCTTTGTTGGTTGTTTTTTTCCAAAATAGGCCTAATAAAAATACAGCTAATATTCCAGGGCTTACAACCCCGGTGTATTCTTGAATAAATTGAAATGCCTGATCTATACCTCCTAATAATGGAGCCATAACGCTTGCAATAATCAGGGCAACAGCCGCAGAAATTCTTCCAACATTTACTGTAGTTTTATCATTGGCATTTTTATTGATATATTGTTTGTAAATATCCATGGTGAAAATTGTCGATGTAGAATTCAACATAGATGCCAAAGACGATACAATAGCAGCAGCTAAGGCTGCAAATGCAACACCTTTCAGGCCTACAGGTAAAAATTGCAACAGCCAAGGATAAGCCTTATCGGCCTGTTCAGTTGACGGTAAATTTTGAAGTCCTGCTTCACCTAACCTACTCATTATCTCAGGATCATTGATCATTACATAGGCTGCAATTCCAGGTACGACAATAATTAATGGCAATATTAATTTTAAAAAGGCAGCCATTAAAATTCCTTTTTGTGCCTCTTTTAAAGATTTGGCTGCTAGGGTTCTTTGAATAATATATTGATTGAATCCCCAATAGTACAAATTTGCGACCCACATACCACCAACCAATACCCCAAGACCCGGTAAATTCTTAAATTCCGGATTAGATTTATCTAATATCATTGAGAACCTTTCTGGAACCGCGTTATAAACCGTTTTAATTCCTGCTATAACACCTTCACCATCGGATACTGTATTTAAGGCAATATAGGTTGTAGCCAATCCACCTAAAACTAAAAATACCACTTGAATCACATCTGTCCAAGCAACAGCCGAAAGACCACCATACAAGGAATATGCTGCGGCAAATAAGGCCAACCCCATAACCCCATATATCATTGGAACTCCCATAATAGTTTCCAAAGCCAAAGCACCTAAATAAAGTACAGTTGCCAAATTTACAAATACATAAAGGGCAATCCAGAATACGGCTAGGATGGTTTTTAAATTTGTTGAATATCTTTTTTCTACAAATTCCGGAATGGTGTAGATTCCTTTTTCAATAAAAATAGGCAAGAAATATTTTCCTACAATAATTAAGGTGATGGCTGCCATCCATTCATAAGAAGCGATGGCCAATCCTGAGGCAAAACCTGAACCCGACATTCCAATAAATTGCTCGGCAGAAATATTTGCCGCAATAAGGGAAGCCCCAATGGCCCACCAAGGCAAGGACTTACTGGCTAAAAAATAATCCTCCGCATTTTTTTGATGGCCTTTTTTATCTCTTGAAACCCACAATCCAACTCCTAAAATCAATAAAGCATATGCTATGAAAATAATATAGTCTAAAGTTCCAAAATTTGTTGTCATCTTCTTTTACCTTTTATTAGTTAGTTTCAAATCTTCTATAATATACTTTTAGAATTTATTAATTATATTTTGGCAGATTACATTTATAAGATATTAATCAATCCTTTGATTTGATTCTTATTAATTACTCAATTATTCTGTAAATCTATACAAAATATATTAATAAACGTAATGTGTACATTTATTAATAAATATTTTTACTTTTATAGGAACAAAAAAGCGCCATGAAGCATCGAATAAAAGATTTTTATTCAAAACATTCAAAAATCTATGTAGCAACTGATTGCGCCGTATTTGGGTTTGATTCAGGTGAATTAAAATTGTTAATTTTTAAGCGTCGTGTTGAGCCAGAGAAGGATAAATGGTCACTAATTGGTAGTTTTGTTGAAATAGATGAGGACGTTGATATAGCAGCTAAGAGGGTTTTAAAAGAAATTACCGGATTGGATCATGTTTTTTTTGAACAATCTAAAACTTATGGAAAATCCAACAGAGATCATGGCGGAAGATGTATATCTATTGCCCAATATGCCTTGATAAGAATTGATGATTCGGACAAAAAACTCGTGCAAAAACACGGTGCTTATTGGTCTAGTTTTAAGGACTTACCAAAATTGGTTTTGGATCATGACATCATGGTTAAAGATGCGCTAAGAAAAATAAGAAGTAAAGCCAGGTATCAACCGATTGGATTTGAGCTATTACCTGAAAAATTTACCATCCCACAGCTTCAAAGTCTTTATGAAGCCATATATCAGAGAAAATTGGACTCCAGGAATTTTAGAAAAAAAGCACTTTCGTTCAAAGTTTTGAAAAAATTGAATGAAAAAGACAAAAGAACTTCCAAAAGAGGCGCTTTTCTTTATACTTTCGACCGAGATAATTATCAAAAATTAATAATGTCCGGATTCAACTTTGAAATTTAAACGGGGCAATCAACTTTTTCTTTATTTAAAACCGGAAACACAGTGAGTTAATTCACAAAGATTATCCATAAACCCGCTTTATATATTAGAAAATTTATTACAACTTTAAACCATTACAAAGTTCTAATACATAATCCGGGATAAATTAATATCGCCAATTTTTACCGTTGGAAATACCTAATAAACCTGATAAATTCTTAGGGATTATAGAGGTTAAGGACTACTCAATCCTCTTCATCTAAAAAGAATATTTCATTGACATTTTTATCAAAAACTCTTGAAATTTTCAAGGCCAACACCGTTGATGGAACATATTTATTGAGCTCCATAGCATTGATGGTTTGCCTACTAACGTCAATCAGTTTAGCCAATTGAGCCTGTGTAATATTCTTTATCGCCCTTTCTACTTTTAAACTATTCTTCATGGATCAATATTTTTCTTGTTCTAAACATCACGAAGTGAAATCTTAAAATAAAGAATAATAGAATTGTAAACATGTTGTAAATCATTACATGAAAGAAAGGCATGTCATAAACAAATATGATGCTTAATATTAAAACTATAAAATTTACATAAGTTGCCCAAATTAAAGATTCCATTCGGATGATTGATGTGTATTCATCTTCATCTTTGAGCTTGCAAAAAGCCACCAAAATACCACCAATAATGATCAGAATAGAAGCAACTTCATCGGCAATATTATTATCTGACCATTCCATTCTTACATTTCTCGTAAATAATTCTGCTTCTTTTTCGGCAATTAGTGGAAATACTTTTGCCGTCCAATCAGGATACTCGAATTCATTAAAAGATAAAGTAATCCCCAAAATCATTCCTATCCCAAACAAGATCCACCCTAAAGCCTTGTATTTGTGTGGAAATAAATAACGTGTTTTCATAATCGTAGTTTTAAATTTTATCAAATGTAAAGTTTATTTTACATTTAGACAAGTATTTATTACTTTATTATTTATTCTGTTTGATAAATTAATTCAACCCACATTGTTTTAAACAAAAAAAAGGATGCGAAACGCATCCTTCAAAATCAATCAAATAAATTATTTTGACAATTCCGGAATCACACTATAAACAAAATCTCCATGAACTCCGGTAAAATATCTACCTGATTTTTTACCTCTTGCTTTTCTTTCTGCATCATCCGGCCAAGCTTTCTTAGCCAGTTCATCAGATCTTTTAAACATCTTATCCAAATCAGCCAGAGAATTTAAATAGTAAGCTTCTATAAATTCAGTTCTATCCGAACCATAGGCGTGTGCACTAGGATAATATCCCTGAACATATTCATTTTTATAAACTATATTTTCAAGATATTCCTTGTTAAGCTCATCAAATTCCTTTTGAGAACCATCTTCGGGAAAATCAAAATGACTTTTACGTATATAGAGAATCATATCTTCATTTTTGTTCTCTATAATTTTAGCGCCAGCCATAGTTGCATAGATTTCATCAGAATGTTCCGGCGAATAATAAGCATTTCTTTTCTTAAAATAAGCCTTTCTTGCATCGTCATCAGGCCAAGCTTCTTTGGCTAATTCTCCATTTCTATCGGCAGCCTTTTCAATGTCTGCCCAATTCATATAAACCTGAACATAGAGTAATTCTGTATTGTCTGGGGTCAATTGGTGAAGAAAAATAGAGGTTCCCGCAAGATATTCGTTTTTCTTGGTAACTTTATCCATATATTCCTTTTCTACTGCCTTCCAGGTATCCATGTCAAAATCATCCAAATCCATATTCCAGTGCATGGTTGTTACGGCCACAAATTCAGGTCTTTTTTGCTCTTCTTCTTGAGCAAAGATTGAAGTACTAGAAAATATCAACATTGAGGATATCATCATTAAAATTAATTTGGTAGTTTTCATAAAAGTTGGTTTTTAAAATTATTTGAGAAAAATATTATAATTTGACATGACATTAAAACTACTTAGGACGAAAGGTAGTTTTAAATGTCCGAAAGTACTTAAATAATTATCGAAGCTACTATTTTAATAATTTTCATGATTTTATGATTATTAAAGAAGCTCAATTTTATAATTGAAAGTCAAACATCCTGCTAAATTTTTAACACACTTACAGTATTTTACAAATAATATTTGGAATATTAATTTTTTGTTCTACATTTGTAGAGTTAATTCTAAACTTGTAGAATATGCCCTTATCAAAAACCGAAGAACAATTAATGCAATACCTCTGGAAACTCGAAAAAGCTTTTATGAAGGATTTGATCCAAAGTTATCCCGACCCAAAGCCCGCAACAACAACAATTGCTACCCTTTTAAAACGTATGACCAACAAGGAATTTATAAGCTATAAATTATATGGTAAGTCGAGGGAGTATTTCCCCTTGGTAAATAAGAAGGATTATTTTTCAAAGCATGTCAATAATTTGATTAAAAGTTTCTTCGACAATTCCGCTTCTCAATTTGCATCCTTCTTTACGGAAGAAACAAATTTGACAGAAACCGAGCTCAAAGAGTTACGTGACATTATTAATGCACAAATAAAAAGAAAAGAATCATGATCATTTATATCTTAAAATTCAGTGCCTGCTTAGCAATTTTCATACTTTTTTATAAGCTCTATTTAGAAAAAGAAAACATGCATATTGTTAAACGTTTCTATTTGCTCGGTTCCATTCTATTTTCTATTAGTATTCCATTGATTAC
>JAUXGV010000170.1 GCA_030621915.1 Flavobacteriaceae bacterium | reverse complement strand
AATTACAATAGAAAAGGCAGATTTTTCGATTGCATTTCCATTAGTAAACACTTTTAAAGAGTGAAACCCCTTGACAAAAGCAAGTATTAAAATGCTATAAATTAACGATATGGCAATAGATACGAATATCATAAAGATACTCTATTTTCTACAAAAATTTCTTTGTTGTACTTGTTAAATGTTAAAACAAAATAACTTCCAACAACTGTAGGCAATGCAAAATTAAGAATCCACATGATACTGGTTACACTCAATACAAGTATTTCATTTACTCCAAAAAAGCTAAACAGACTTACAGCAACAGATCCTTTAATCAACCAATCAAAAATAACAAATCCAGGTATCAGAGAAGCAACAAAATATATAGAGAAAATGATTTTAATACCTGTCAAATAATTAATTTCTGCTCCAAATATCACCAGTAATAAATAAAATTGATGAGAGAAAATAAGATACCTTAAAATCGAAAGACCTACATTCTTTAAATGAATCTTTTTTGGAATTCTTTTCAATTCTTTTATCATTTTTGAATAGTAACCTATCAAAAGTTTTTTGAACATGATCAAAATTGCTAAACCTGAGATTGCAACAGACCAACCTATAAATTGCCATGTATTAGTAAAATAGAAATCAACTTTTTTCCAGATATATAAGCACCCAATAAACCCAAATAAAACAGTAACACTCATCTGTGTAAAATTCCCCCAAAAATTCAAAAACATGATTTTAGTTCGTAAATATTTGGGATAATATATAGCTTTTGCTCCGTATTCTCCAATTCTATTTGGTGTGAGTAGGGAGGCTGTTAATGATGATAAACTTTGTTTTAAGGACTCAAAAAACGAAATATTTGAATAAGTGTCAACCAAGTTTTTCCATTTAATAATTTCAAATGTCCAATTGAATAAAGTGAATAATAAAATAGAGATTAAAACCAAGGGTTTGTTTAAAAAATTGACAGTAAGGGAAGTGAGAAATTCGGAACTATTTAAAACTTGATTGTTTGAAATTTTAACGGAAATAATATAATAGGCTCCGCAAATTATGATGAGTTTGACTATAAAAATTAATCCGGATTTATATTTCTGCAAGAAATTGTACATTTACGCAAAGAAACAAAATAATCTATAAAATTGCCAACTGAAAAAATTATTTTAGGGATTGATCCGGGAACGACTATCATGGGGTTTGGTTTAATCAAAACTGTAGGGAAAAATATGGAATTGATGCAGATGGATGAATTGATTCTTAAAAAATACAACGACCATTATACCAAGCTAAAATTGATTTTTGAAAGGACCCTTCATATAGTAGACACCTATCATCCGGATGAAATTGCCATTGAAGCACCTTTTTTTGGAAAAAATGTACAGTCCATGTTAAAATTAGGAAGAGCTCAGGGAGTTGCCATGGCAGCTTGTTTGATAAGGGAAGTACCTATCACCGAATATTCACCCAAAAAAATTAAAATGGCCATTACCGGGAACGGAAATGCTTCTAAAGAACAGGTGGCCAAAATGTTACAGAATACTTTGCAGATAAAAGAATTGCCTAAAAATTTAGATGCAACAGATGGACTAGCAGCAGCGGTCTGTCATTTTTACAATGCGGGTAAGGTAAGTTCCAATAAAAATTATACAGGTTGGGGGGCATTTGTAAAGCAGAACGAAAGCAGGGTGAAGAAGTAGTGAAACAGTGTTCAGTTGGCAGTAATTGTTCATTGGTTAAAATTAAATTGAGGATTCCCATGGAATTCCAGGATTTGTATGCTTATAAAAAATCTTTCGAATTGGCAATGCGTATTTTTGAGTTAACAAAATTTTTTCCCAAGGAAGAGACCTATTCTCTCACTGACCAGATTAGAAGATCTTCACGAAGTGTATCGGCTAATATCGCTGAGGCTTACAGAAAAAGAGATTACCCTAAACATTTTCATAGCAAACTGACAGATAGTGATTCGGAGAATTCAGAAACTCAGGTTTGGATAGAATACTCATTTAAATGTGATTATTTGAATAAAAGAAAATATCTTGAATTAATTAAAGAAAGTGAAGAAGTAGGAAAATTGATAAATAGTATGTTAAGAAACCCATCTAAATTTGGTGTAAAATCATGATATTTATTATACTGAACACTGAACACTGAACACTGAACACTGAACACTGAACACTGAACACTGAACACTGAACACTGAACACTAAATTTATGTCCGGAATTTACCTCCATATCCCATTTTGCAAACAAGCATGTTTTTATTGTGATTTTCATTTTTCTACCTCCTTAAAGAAAAGATCAGAAATGGTTCAGTCACTTGCTGATGAAATCGTACTTCGAAAAAATGAATTGACGGAAACTGTTCAAACGATTTATTTTGGTGGTGGTACGCCATCACTACTCACTGATAATGAATTACAGTTTTTATTGAATACGATTGAAAAGCATTATAAAGTTAGCAAAAATCCTGAAATTACTTTAGAAGCCAATCCTGATGACCTTTCTGATAAAAAAATTTTAGAATTAGCTGATACTCGAATCAATAGATTAAGTGTTGGAATCCAATCCTTTTTTGATGATGATTTAAAAATGATGAATCGAGCTCATACAAGTGAGGAATCCATAAGTTGTCTATCAGCTGCTATTGGTAGCTTTGAGAATATTACGGTGGATCTAATTTATGGAATTCCTAAAATGTCGGTTGCTAAATGGAAAGAAAATTTGAAAAGAGTCTTCGATTTTGATATTCCACATATTTCGTCTTATGCTTTAACGGTGGAGCCCAAAACCGCATTGGATTCATTTATTAAAAGCGGAAAATATCCACCATTGGATGAAGCCTTAGCGGCCGAACATTTTAATATTTTGGTGGAAGAAACTAATAAAAAAGAATTTGTTCAATATGAAGTTTCCAATTTTGGAAAACCCAATTTTTTCTCAAAACACAATACCTCCTATTGGAAAGGAACGCCTTATTTGGGTATTGGCCCTTCCGCACATTCCTTTATGGGTATTCAAAGAAGTTGGAATGTTTCTAACAATGCACAGTATATAAAATCAATTCAACAAAATATACTTCCTCATGAAATTGAAATACTAAGCAAAAAAGATCAATTTAATGAATATGTTATGACAGGATTGCGTACCATTTGGGGAATTTCACTTGATCATATTGAAAGAAAATTTGGTATTAAGGCTAAACATGAATTATTGGGAGGAGCTCAAAAACATATGGACAATAAAAAACTAGAAATAAAAATGAATTGCCTAGTAACTACCCCAAAAGGTAAGTTTTTGGCCGATGGGATAGCTTCCGACTTGTTTACTCTTTAATCATTTACTTGTATTAACCTGCCCAGGGCCAGAAGAATAAAGATATTTTTCTTGAATCATTACATTCAATCTCAAAATTTCCATCTAAAATCAAATACGACATATATTTTTCCCAAAATGTAACATAAGTCACTTTCTAGTATAGAATCTTGGGATATCTTTGTCGGGATATTATTAAATCCATTGAAATGATTATTGATATAAAATTTGACAATTCCAGTAAGATTATCCCTTCACAAAATGGTAAAAATATCACCATAGAAGATTCGCCCTATTTGATCTTTTTGACTACTGTTGGTATGTGTGCGGCAGTATATATACGTACGTTCTTAAAACAACGAGATTTGACATTAGAAGGGGTTGAAATTCGGCAATTTATCTATAAAGATATTTCAACAGACATGACAGAACAAATTGAGCTAAAAGTAGATTTACCGGTAAGTTTCCCCAAAAAATATAAAAAAGCTATTAAAATAGTGGTTGATCAATGTAAGGTCAAAAAGCACCTACACAATCCACCAGAAATTAAAGTATCAACCAGTTTAGATTTAGAAGTTGTAGTATAGATTAGTTAATTATTTGGTTTTGAAAGCTCCTTTAGTGTAAAGGAGCTTTTTTTTGATTATTTTTGGGAGATAAAAATCAAAAGTTAAAGCAATGAAAAGTATTTTAAAAATTGAGGAAGTAGGTCTTTTGTTTTTGTCCATCTATTTATTTTCTGTATTACATTTTGATTGGTGGTGGTTTCTTGCTCTGATTTTGGCACCCGATATTAGCATGTTTGCTTATATCATTAACTCCAAAGTTGGTGCTATTGGTTATAACTTATTTCATCATAAAGGCATTGCAATTTTGATTTATTTAATAGGGATTTATTTTAATAATGAGTTTATTCAATTTACAGGAATTATTCTTTTAGGACATTCTTCTATGGATAGAATATTTGGATATGGATTAAAATATAAGAATAGTTTTAATCATACACATTTGGGAATCATTGGAAATAAAAAATAATTCAGTATGATTGAAATCTCAACGGATAAAAATAAATATTCCGTTAAAATAACAATAGAACCCATTTTGTTAATATGAATATTGAACAGTTAAGAGAGTATTGTATCGGTAAAAAAGGAGTTACTGAAGAATTTCCTTTCGATGAAGTGACTTTGGTATTTAAAGTGATGGGTAAAATGTTTGCTTTATCCGGTTTGGAAAGAATTCCTCCTCAGGTAAATTTAAAATGTGATCCAGAATGGGCCATTGAATTGAGAGAAGAATATAACGGGACTATAATATCTGGATTTCATATGAGTAAAAAGCATTGGAACACGGTTGAAATTCATCAATTACCAAATAATTTTATAATTGAATTGATTGATCATTCCTATGATTTAGTGGTGAAAGGCTTGACTAAAAAGATCAAAATTGAATGGGAGAAATTGGAATAAAAAATGACCCCAATTGATTTAGGATCATTTCTTATATGACATAATTATTTAACTATTTTTTGGGCGCCGGTGGAGGTGGAGGCGGTGCTAATAAATCCTTTTCATTGGTTGCTAATTCTTCATATTTACTATATAATTGCATCATCAATTTATATTGTTCCCTTAACTTAATATATTCATTGCTATCCTTTGATTTTTGATATATTCCAACAGCATCTGAGTATGATTTTGCTTCAATGGAATACTTTTTTAATGCCACTTGCAACTCCTGCGACTGGTTTCCATTATTATCATGACTAGGAGATGGCGGAGGTGGAGGTGGAGGCGGAAACTTGGGGAAGGATTCAGCATCTTTACGTTGTTCAGGGGTCATTAATTCATAGATATATTTTAATCGACCAAAATCCTTAAGCTTTATTATTCTATACTCTTTTGGTTTATCATTATGTGATTTCGCAAGTTTATTGTATTCGGTAATTTGTTGTTTTGTTGCTTTATCTTGACCTTCGATATACCGTATATTTACCTTGGTAGCACCAAATTGCCTAAGAATGTTTTTTACATCTGTGATATGTTCCAGCTCAATCAAAGGACTAATAAACAAATTTACATATGTTATGTTACTTGAATTTTCTGAAGAACTATTTTTTTTAATTCTCTGTAGTTCATTTAACAGTTCGTTTTTAGTTAGAATATTGTCCTTTATTAATAGATCTCCCTTATTGTTTAGATAAATATTAATGTCTCCCTTTTGAGTTTGGCTCTTTTTATCTAAAGTGTTATGTTCAACAATTTGTTCAAATTTATTCTTTTGGGTTAAAGAATTACTAGGAACCGTAGGAGATTCAGTAATAGTTCTCCCGCTAAAACTGTAAATGAGAATAGCTAAAAGAGGTAAGATTACTAAACTTCGAATCCAAATATTTTTATTTGATGTTTTTGTTTTCATAATTGTAAATCGTTTTTTGATGAATGAATAATTAATAGCATTGGCTAATTGTGGTTGAATTGAATATTCAGAGAAATTTATAAGGGTTTGTTGATACTTATTGGTGCTAATTCCTTTGTTTAATACTGCTTGATCTGCTAAGAATTCATGATTTAACTTTATCAAATGTTTTGTAAAATAAATAAGCGGATTGAACCAGAAGATTATCTGAAGTATTTCGATTAATAAAACATCTATACTATGTTTTTGAATGGCATGAGTTTCTTCATGCCATAAAACTTCTTTAGGAATTTGATGTTGTACATATTTTCTCTTGTTTAAGAAAATATAGTATAAAAAAGTATGAGGCACCACCAACTCTTTTAAAAGTACATAAGAAAAGCCATAAGCTCTGATTTTTGGATTGTAATTGACTCTTTTGATAATTTGAATCAGATTTCGTATAAATTTGAATCCGAATATAAAAAATCCTAACCCATAGATAAACCATAAAATAATTGGGAGATAAATTGTGGAGGATCCAATAATTTCGGTGTTTGATTCAAGATTGACATCTTGAATAAATTGAGTAAGGATTACTGAATCTACATAGGAAGTAAATGTAATCAATGGAATACTAATAGAAAATAGAATGGAACCGAGCAAATAGAAACGTTTAACAATATGCATGTTTTCTTTTTCTAAATAGAGCTTATAAAAAAGTATGAAAATTGCTAAGCA
>JAUXGV010000001.1 GCA_030621915.1 Flavobacteriaceae bacterium | reverse complement strand
GGCAATTTAAATTCAACCGTGTATTTCATTATATACGAGATAATAGATAAAATATAGAAAATCCATTTTGATTATTTATATAAATTAAAATGTCTTTGAATAGTTTAGTATCTTTGCTAACAAAATTATAATAATGAAAATAGCTATAGGAAATGATCATGCAGGAACTGAATATAAATTTGCAATTTTAGAATATTTAGAATCTGAAAATATCACTATTTTTAACCATGGAACTGATTCGAATGATAGTGTTGATTATGCTGATTTTGTGCATCCGGTAGCTAGCAGTGTAAATGATAATACTGTTGATTTGGGAATTTTAATTTGTGGTAGTGCAAATGGTGTTTCAATGACTGCTAACAAATATGCAAATGTTCGAGCGGGTCTTTGTTGGAATAAAGAAATAGTTGCCCTAGTAAAACAACATAACAATGCAAATATTTTATGTATTCCTGCAAGATATACTGCCATTCCACAAGCTATTGAAATGGTTAAAACTTTTTTAAATACAAAATTTGAAGGAGGAAGACATCAAAACAGAATTGATAAAATCCCAATAAGTTGCTAAATAATTAATGAGTCATCATCGCTCACATTCTCATTCAAATAGTCATTCCCACCACTCTAATGGTGATTTAAAAGGACGAAATCTATTTATATCTATTTTTCTCAATATATTAATTACGGTTGCTCAGGCAGTTGGAGGAGTCCTTTCAGGAAGTTTGGCTTTATTATCAGATGCATTACATAATTTTTCAGATGTTGTATCTTTAATAATAAGTTATGTAGCGAATAAATTATCTAGAAAAAAAGCCTCTACTAATAAAACCTTTGGATATAAACGGGCAGAAATTATAGCTGCCTTTGTGAATGCTGCAACCTTAATTATAGTGGCAGTTTTATTAATTATAGAGGCGACCAAGCGCTTTCAATACCCTGAAGAAATTGAATCAGATCTAGTAATTTGGTTGTCATTATTTGGAATTTTTGCCAATGGTTTCAGTGTTCTTTTACTTAAAAAGGATGCTGATAAAAATATGAATATGCGTTCCGCTTATTTACATTTATTAACGGATATGATGGCAAGTGTTGCGGTGTTAATAGGTGGACTACTTATGAAATATTATCAGATTTATTGGATAGATAGTGTACTAACTCTTGCCATTGCCTTATATCTAATAGTTGTAGGATATCAGCTATTAATTGATTCTATTAAAGTACTTATGTTATTTACACCTGAAGATATGTCTGTAAAGGAAATAGCGGAAAAAGTAAATGCATTAAAAAGTGTAAAAAACATGCACCATATTCATATTTGGCAATTAAATGAAGACGAAATTCATTTAGAAGCACATATTGATTTTAGAAATGATATAAGAATTTCTGAATTTGATAAAATTCTTGATGAAATCGAATTATTATTATTTAACGAATATCAAATTAATCATGTGAATATTCAACCTGAATATAGAAAATGTGATGAAAAAGATATAATAGTTCAAGACTAGGAACTGATCTCATTTTAGTTTCTTATTGTTGGTTTAAAAACTTAAAGAATAGAAATTAATGACGCCTAAAACAATCATAAAAAATTTTGATGAATTAACAAATAATGAACTCTATCAAATTTTAAGGTTGAGAAGTGAGGTATTTGTTGTTGAACAGGATTGTGTTTATCAGGATCTTGATAATAAGGATCAAAAAGCTTTGCATTTATTTCTAGTTGATAATGATCAAATTATTGCATATACAAGATTATTTGGTGCCGGAAAATATTTTGAAAATGCAAGTATAGGTAGGGTGGTAGTGGACGAAAACCATCGAAAATCTAAATTGGGTCATCTTTTAATGAGAGAAAGTATTAAGGCTATAAAAAACTATTTTCATACACATATAATAACAATAAGCGCTCAAGAACATCTGAAAAAATTTTATAATTCTCATCATTTCACGCAAATAGGTGAGGGTTATTTGGAAGATGGAATCCCACATATTAAGATGATTTATCAAGTATAGAAATTTGTAAAATAATCAATTCATATTTTTATTAAATTATTGTTAGTATTAAATTAAATTCACATTAAAAACTCCACTTCTTTTTTATATTTTAGCTTTCTAATAAAGTATAAAAATTAAGCACGATTATGACAGACGACAAAGAAAAAGTAGCGAAATTAAAATCATTACAACTTACACTTGACAAACTTGATAAAACATACGGTAAAGGAGCAGTTATGAAACTTGGAGATGTGGCTCATCAAGATATTGATGCAATTTCATCCGGATCCTTGGGCTTAGATATAGCATTAGGAGTTGGAGGGTATCCCCGGGGTAGAGTTATTGAAATTTACGGACCTGAATCCTCAGGTAAAACAACCTTGTCTTTGCATGCTATGGCAGAATGTCAAAAATCTGGTGGAATTGCAGCTTTTATTGATGCGGAACATGCATTTGATAGATTTTATGCAGAAAACTTAGGAGTTGATATTGATAATTTGATTATTTCTCAACCAGATTATGGTGAACAAGCTTTAGAAATTACTGATAATTTGATTAGTTCAGGGGCAATCGATATTATTGTTATAGATTCGGTAGCGGCCCTAACACCAAAAAGCGAAATTGAAGGTGAAATGGGTGATTCAAAAATGGGTCTACATGCCCGATTGATGTCTCAAGCCTTACGTAAACTTACTGCTACAATTAGTAAAACCAATTGCACGGTTATATTTATTAATCAGCTACGTGAAAAAATTGGTGTAATGTTCGGTAATCCGGAAACAACTACAGGAGGTAATGCTCTAAAATTTTATGCTTCAGTAAGATTAGATATAAGAAGGCGTACCCAAATTAAGGATGGTGATCAAGTTTTAGGAAATAGAACCAAGGTTAAAGTTGTTAAAAACAAAGTGGCACCCCCATTTAAAATTACTGAATTCGATATCATGTATGGAGAAGGAATTTCAAAGGTTGGTGAAATTTTAGATTTAGGTGTTGAATATGGAATAATTAAAAAAAGCGGTTCATGGTTTAGTTATGGTGACACCAAGTTAGGTCAGGGAAGGGACGCGGTAAAAGGCTTAATTAATGACAATCCTGAATTGGCCGAAGAATTAGAAAGTAAAATAAAAGAATTTTTAAAGGAAGATTAAATTTTATACACCCATTCCTCTGGGTTCTGACGATGAATTTCCTTGAATAATACAAAGGCCAGAATGGTTTTACCTGTGGTTTTATCAGTATGAATTTTACCTATTTCCTGCTTGGTATTGACTAAATCACCGGTTTTAACATTGACATTATCTAAGTTTTTATATACAGAAATATAATTTCCATGTTGAATCAAAACAGCTTTCTTTTTACCTGGCAGTACTTGAATAGCCAATACCCTTCCGTCAAATATTACCCTTGCATTGGCATTTTGTTCTGTGGCATAAAACACACCATTGCTTTCAATGGTTATTCCACTCAATGTTGGGTGTTTTTGTTTTCCAAAATGTCTAATAATAATTCCTCTTTCAACTGGAGAAGGTAATTTACCTTTATTAGAAATAAAATCTTTTTCTAACTTCTTGGCTTCAGGAGTCAAGCTAAAACTTGAACTTTTAACATTATTTTTTTTATTAGATTTAGCAATAGCATCACGAATTAACTTTGTAATTTTTCTGTCAATTTCTTTTTCTTCCCTCTGTTTTTTCTTAATCTGAGTAATGTATTTTCTTTCTCTCTTTTTAACAGAGTTCACCAAACTTTCCTGCGAAATTTTTTCCTTACTAATATTATCTTTTTCTAGTTTATTTACTAATAATAAATTCTCTTTAGCCGTTCTAGTTTCATCTAAATAATCATTTAAATTTTTCAATTTTAAAGCTTCAACCTTTATTTCCTCACCTTGTTGTTGGCGATGGTTGGCATATTGATTGATATATTCTAACCTTTTATAAGCCTGTAAGAAATTTTCAGAAGAAAGTATAAACATGAGTCTACTTTGCTGAGTCTTACTCTTATAAGATTGAATCACCATATTGGCATAATCATCTTTTAAATCGTTCAACCTGCTTTGTAATTGATCTACTTCTTTTTCATTTTTAGCAATTTCTAAAGTAATTTCTTCATTTTCCTCGTTAATTGTGGCAATCAATTTGGTTCGAACAGCAATTCTTCTATTCAAATCATTTAATTCGGATAATAGATTTTCTTCTTCTTTTTGGGACTTAAACAATAAAGAATTGATCTCTTTAATTTCTTGTTGAAGTTTAATTCTTTGTTTTTCTAATTCTTTTCTGTTTTGAGCATACGATGAACAAGGGGCAATAATAAAGAACATTAAACAAAAGATTGCCAATGATATACCCTTTAAAGAGGTATTTATAATTTTTATATTTAATTGCTTATTTACTGTCATTAAAATTCAATTCTTCATATCCATTTGGTATTTTAAATGGAAATCTAAGTGGCGTATCAAAAGTAACATTTCGATAATTTATATCCACTATAGTTCTATTTTTTTTATCAGTAGCATGAATAGTGAATCCTTTTGGAAACAAATGATCATTGATTTCATTATATCCCTTATAGGTTACCAATAATTTTTGTTCTTTTTTGGGATCCTTAAGTTCCTCTTTTTCCAACTTAAAATTCATTGGATTAATCCAAAATAATATTTCGAAAGGAAAAGGGTTGTTTTTTGGATTTAATGCATACAAATTTTCCTTAATTTGGATTTCATATTTTTTCTCTTTTAAATTTAATATGGATTCACCAAGGAATAAATTTTGAATTTGGTTAAAATCAAAATCAACACCCAACCAATGGCTGATTAAGTCAAAATTTCCAATAAAATAGGTTCTTGATAATTTTTCATAATATTTAACTTCGTTTTTATCAATGATAATTTTCGCAAATGGAATTCCGAATTTTGTAACACTTAACCAAATTATTGAATCTTTTACCATTCGCAAAGAAGCATTTAAATTTGGTAATCCGGCACTACCCTTATATTTTAAGGTTAAATTGGCTTTAATATTAGTTTTATTAAATCGGGCTTCATAATTTCTCTTAATTACTTTTTTAGCTGATAAATTTACAATATCTGTATCAGATGTTTTGCTACTTTTACATGAATACAAAGAAATTAATGCAATAATAAAAAGGGTACTTATTCTTTTCATTTATTATTTTTTTCGCAAATCTAAAGCTTTTTTATAATAAGTAGTTGCTATTTTATTTTGACCAAGTCCTTTGTAGCTTAAACTCAGTTGTTCCATAAATTGTGCCTCGGTATTATTATCTATTACATATTCCAAACCAATTTCTAATTTTTCTATAGCGTATTTATATTTTCTCAGACTATTTAATGCCACTCCGTTCATTAAATATACATATGGTTGAGCCGGATATAAGCTGATTGCCTCTTCACTATCCTTTAATAAATCTAAATATTGTTTGGTTTTTAATTCGGAATTTAAAACCAGTTTTAAAGATTTAAAATCATTTTTCAAATTGTAATTTTGCTTTAATTTATCAAGTTTAGATTCCGTATACTTTTCAGTTTTTTGATAATTTTCATTTTTAACAGGTTTAGACCTTGTTAATGATTCTTTCAACGTTACTAAAGATGGAGGAAGTTTATTGATTGAATCCAGCCTTGATAGTAACGAAATAGCTTGATCAATTTCACCTGATTTTATATATAATATTACCAAATCAGATTCTTCATCCGGTTTAATTTGTACAATTTGCTTTTGAATATTTATAGCTCCCTTATAATCATTTTTCTTTTCTTTAATTTCTTTTAAATCCCTTAACATATATATATTAGAAGGATTAAATTCTAGGCCTTTTAAAATATAATACTCTGCCTCAGTAAATTTATTTAAAAGTGTGTAATTTTTAGACATTTCAAACAATACAGCGACATTTTCACTATCTATATTATGACAGGCTTCAAGAGCAAAAATGGCCTTGTCAAAATTACCAATGGCTTTTTGTTGAAGTGCTTCAAAAAAGAAAGTTTGAAAGTTAATATCCTGTTGTTCTTCCAGATATTCCTCAGTAGAGGTGAGATCTTCCTGTGAAAAATTCAGATACGGAATCAAGAATATCCCAATACTGATAATAATATGTTTCCTTTTTATTTTCAAAACTTAACTTAAAATTGAATAATTGCCTGCTGGTTTCAACTGTAATATTCTACTTTCCAAAATCCATCAATTCATTTCTAAAACGAGCAAATATACATAAAATTGTAAAGGATTATTGTTAGTATCTGTACACAAAAGCTCCATTTTTCTGAGTACTATAAAAGGCTATAGATTTACTTTTACAAGTTTCTCTCCAAAGTTTGACATAACTATTATAATTTGAGCCATCGGCAATTACAATTTCAGGCTGTAATATATTCAACATTCGTTCCAAATTAATTTTTGGAGAATTGATTAGAATTATCATGTTTGGGTTAAATTTTAGATCTTTATAAATTCCTGATCTATCAATTGTCAAAATGTTTTTTGAATTAATAGTATATATGTTTTTAACAGATAGTTTTTTTTGAAAATTTAGATTTGAATGGTACAATAGATACGAACTAAAAGGTGAATAAGTGTACTTATCAAGAGTATCTAAATTTTGAAATATAGATATTTGAGAGCCTTGTCTATTTCCAAAAACTGATTTATTAGATTGATGAAAAACTACAAACTCATTAGTATTTTGAACCGTGTATTTTTTATAAATTAATGATACTTGAAAAATAAAGGCAACTATAAGTACGAATCTTAAATAATATATTGATTTGTTATTAATCCATAAAACTATACCTATTAATAACGCATAAAACAGGATCATGGTTATAACAGAAAAAGATATGTTTTCAAAAATAAAAATTTCCTGGTTTGAAATAAATGCCACAAAATCATTCATAGTACGAATCAGGAATTCATAAAATTCAGCCAATGGTTGAGGAATAAAATATAAAACTCCTAAAATAATGATTAAAAAACCCACCCCTAAAATGAATCCTAAAAATGGAATAATGACAATGCTAGAGATAAAAAACAAACCTGGAAACTGATGAAAATAAAATAGACTTAAAGGCAAAACCCCAATTTGAGCTGCAAAAGTTACTGTTATAAGAGACCAGAAATATTTTAATATAATAGGTTTGGGTTTCCAGTTATTGGCAAATAATGGCTGTAACCAAATGATACTAAAAACCGCCGTATAACTCAATTGAAAACCTACATTGAATAAATATTGTGGATGTACTATTAATAAGATAAAAACAGAAATTACCAAACTGTTTTGAATTCCAAATCGACGATTTGAAACCAAACCAATGGCTATTGCCGTAAACATAGTAACCGATCTTATAATTGACGGAGAAAGTCCCGCTAAAAATGCATAAAACCACAAACAAATTAAAACCAAAATCAATTTTAAGATTTTCCCTTTTTTTACATATTCAATGGGTTTAAATAAAAAGTTTAAAAACAATAAAATGATTCCCATGTGCAAACCTGAAACCGCCAAAATATGAATAACTCCAGCATTTTTGTATTGGTTGAATTGTTCCTTAGAAATATCTTGACGTTGTCCAAGTAATAATGCCTTAACAATAGACAATTCATTCTTGCTAAAATTTACATTTTCAAATTCCTTTTGAATTTTTTCTCTTAAATTATGAGCAATTCCTAATAAGGTCCTTTGATCAGAGACAATTAAATAATCCCTTGAATTCAAAATAAACTGAAAATAAATTTGTTGTTTTTTTAGGTAGTCACGATAATCAAATTCATGTGGGTTTAATGACTTTCTTATTTCTTTGAATTCATTATTTGTAAACAAAATATCATCAGTTTTCAATTCTCTTTTTAAACTGTCTTTTTTCACATTTATCAATACTTTACCATAAGTATTAAAACTATTTATTTGTAAAACCTCAGCTTCGTATTTATCATAATAATTATTGGATTTTAAGATTTTTCTTATTTGAAAAGATATTTGATTTTCTGAAGCTATTAGATGTATATAATGCCCCTTTTGATTTTGTGGTTTCTGGGCATTTATGATTAATATTCCAAAAACAAAGAAAATGAACCCGGTAAGAATGGTATAAGAAAAAGATGGCTGAAAGGAGTTGATTGACTTCAAGTACCGATAGATCAAACAAACAAATAAAACAATAATTATAATGAAGATTGGGAGGGTTCCAATATCAATATAGAACCCTGTGACAATTCCTATTATTAAAAATAACGCAAAATGAACAGGTAAATATTCTATATCTAACATATTTATAATCTTGTATCAATTTTTTATGTTCTATTTTTGTAATTGTAAACATGTTTTAAAATTTGGAAAAAACTTCTATTTTTTCATTTGCAAAAATTAACAAATTGGCTATTCCGGCGATAATTGCAGGAATAGCCGAACCTTTATTATCGATAACGGATACAGCGATAGTAGGTAATTTAAGAACGAATCCAACCGAAGCTTTAGCTGCGGTTGGAATTGCCGGATCCTTTATTACAGCAATCGTATGGATTTTAGCACAATCAAGATCCGCAATATCAGCTATAATTGCTCAATATTTAGGGGCCAATAGAATTAAGGAAATTTTGAATTTACCTAGCCAAATTATTTTTATTAATTTATTGATAAGTGGTCTTATATACATATTTACCATATTCTTTATTGTTGAAATATTTGAATTGTACAATGCTCAAGGTCTTGTACTAGAAAACTCGGTTGCCTATTATAAGATCAGAGCCTTAGGATTGCCTTTAACTTTATTTGTTTTTTCAATTTTCGGAGTTTTTCGAGGTATGCAAAATACTTTTTGGCCAATGATCATTAGTATTGTTGGAGCGGGATTAAATGTTGTTTTGGATTTTGTTTTAGTATTTGGAATCGAAGGCTTTATTCCTGAGATGCAAATTGAAGGAGCTGCTTGGGCCAGTGTCATCTCACAAGCAGTTATGGCAATCTTAGCCCTGATATTATTGTTAAGAAAAACACCTTTTGGTATTAAATTGTCTTTTCCTTTTCATCCAGAAATTAAGCGTTTACTATCCTTGAGTTTCAATCTAATCATTAGAACCATAGCCCTGAATATTGCCTTGTTTTTAGCAAATGCCTATGCAACTAGTTATGGTACCAACTATATAGCAGCTCAAACCATCGCATTCCAAATCTGGTTGTTTTTTGCCTTTTTTATAGATGGCTATTCAAGTGTAGGAAATATAATGTCAGGAAAGTTATTGGGAGAAAGAGATCATAATAACATTTGGAATTTGAGTAAAATATTAGGCAAATACACAATCGTTATTTCTTTAATTCTAGGATCGATATGCTTTTTATTTTATACCTCAATTGGCGAATTGTTTTCTAAAGATTATGAAGTTTTAGTTTTGTTCTCTGGTATTTTTTGGATTGTTATACTCATGCAACCTGTAAATGCAATTGCTTTTGTTTTCGATGGAATTTTTAAAGGAATGGCGGAAGCAGTTATATTACGAAACACTTTATTATTTGCAACTTTTATAGGTTTTGTTCCAACCTTACTTATCGGAGATTATTTCAATTTAAAACTTTATGCCATATGGATGGCTTTTACCGTTTGGATGATTTTAAGAGGTGGAATTTTAATAGTTGTTTTTAGAAAAAAGTTTTATGATAACTATGGCAAAGCAAATGCCAGATAAGAATCGCCGGATTTACTATCCTTATCTCTCCACAAGCAATAATAACATATTGCTTTCGATCAAATTTATAAAGTGCAGGTGATTCCATTTTTAATTTTTAGCATTTTCAATAATCAACTCTGCGGTCTTTTCACTGGCTCCTTTACCTCCAAGTTTTTTTTCCAGATCATAATAATAGTTGAGCATTTTTTCTCTATTTTTCTTATCCAAAATTTTTGATAATTCCACTTCCAATTTTATTTCGTTGAAATCATTTTGAATCAATTCAGAAACCGCCTCCTTGTCCAAAATTAAATTTACCAAAGAAATAAACTTGATGTTCTTAATCAATCTTTTACCAATTTGATAGGAAATCGAACTTCCTTTATAGCAAACTACTTCAGGAACTTTAAATAAGGCCGTTTCTAAAGTTGCTGTACCCGAGGTTACTAAGGCGGCGTAGGATACAGAAAGCAAATCATAAGTTTTATTTTCAACGATTGATACATTATTTTGATCAGTAAATTGTTGATAGAAATCTAAATTCTGACTGGGTGCACCAGCAATTATAAATTGATAATCGGTAAATTTATCAACCATTTGCAACATTACAGATAACATTTTTGATATTTCCTGTTTTCTACTTCCAGGTAAAACAGCAATAATAGGTTTTTCGTTTAGATGATATTTTATTCTAAATTTATCAGAATTTACAGGTCTTCTATTAGCAATTGCATCTAATAATGGATGCCCGACAAAATTTACTGGAAAATTGTGCTTGTCTTCATAATACCCTTTTTCAAAGGGCAAAATCACATACATTTGATCAACATCGCGTTTAATTTTTTTGATACGATTTTCCTTCCAGGCCCATATCTGTGGAGAAATATAATAATTTACTTTAATATGATTCAGTTTAGCAAATTCGGCAATTCGCATATTAAACCCGGGATAGTCTACTAGAATAAGAACATCAGGTTGGTACTTTAACAGATCTTGTTTACAAAATTTAATATTTTTTAGAATGTTTTTCAAATTCATTATGACTTCAGCAAACCCCATAAAGGCCAAATCTCTATAGTGTTTAACTAATGTACCTCCAATGTTTTGCATCAAATCACCTCCCCAAAACCTGAATTGAGCATTGTCGTCTTTTAATAACAGAGCTTTCATCAAATTTGAAGCATGTAAATCCCCAGAAGCTTCACCTGCGATAATATAATATTTCATGGATTTTTTTCAAAAAAATTGACTTACAAATACCAAAATGGCCAACAAAAGACAAGCCATTAATACCCCTCTAGCTCTTAAATCTTGCTTCTTTTTTAAAAATACAAAAAACACAAATAAATTAGGAATTGCTGCCAAAACTAAAATTTTACCATATAGGTTTTGTTCATTAATTATTTTTAACGATTCACTAAAATTATATGCAGAGGCATATTCAACATAAACATAGAAACCTGCTAAGGTTGCAAAAATTGCGATTATAAACCCTATAAAAATTTCCTTTTTAATCATAATTCCCAAGAATTTAATTTTTGAATAAAATGATGAGCTGTTAAATCAAAATGAACTGGGACTACAGAAATATAATCATTTTCCAAAGCCCATACATCATTGTCTTCTCCCTTATCAAGATTAACAAACCTTCCAGTTAACCAATAATACTCCTTCCCTTGAGGGTTGGTTCTCTTATCAAATTCTTCTACCCAATTTGCCCGAGCTTGCCGACAAATTTTGATTCCTTTAAAATTATTACTGGAAAGCTTTGGAAAATTCACATTTAAAACGATTCCATCCGGAAGACCATTTTTTATGACCTCTAAGGCAATTTTTTTGATATGTTTTTTTAAACCTTCAAAATTAGCCTTCCAGGAATAATCCAATAATGAAAATCCAATAGCTGGAATTCCTTCTATTCCGGCTTCAATTGCGGCGCTCATAGTACCTGAATAAATCACATTTATTGATGAATTTGCACCATGGTTTATTCCCGAGACACATAAGTCAGGTTTTTTATTTAATATTTCGCTGATGGCCATTTTTACGCAATCTGCAGGTGTTCCTGAGCATCGATATTCCAGTTGCTCTCCATCATCGATTGTTATGGCATCGCAATAAATTGTCGAATCTAATGTTATAGCATGACCCATACCACTTTGTGGACTATCGGGAGCGATTACAACAACGTCGCCAATTTCATTCATTACGGAAATTAATGTTCTTATTCCAGGGGCTGTAATTCCGTCGTCATTGGTCACTAAAATTAATGGTTTTTTTTCCATTTTTAACATATTTAAAGCAAAAATAGACTTTTTGTTTTTAGTATTATTAATTAATGTTTAACAATTAAATGTGATAAAATTTAGTAATTTATGTCTATACTTGCTAAGTATTTGTATTTGAATATTCAAAACACTTCAATTAATTGCATGAATGACACAGCTATTTTAGATAAATGAATGTTTGATAATTAATGAAAAAAACAATTCCTTTTATGAAAAGAAATTATAAAATAATCCTACCGATTATAATTGTAGCTTGCTTATTATTTAGTTTTCAAGTTATTAACAAACCGGATCCGGAAAAAGATAAAATATTAATAGGGTTGATTCGATATGCATTGACCAAAGGACATTATGAGCCCCATCAAATGAATGATGAGTTTTCTGAAAATGTATTTAACGAGTTTATTGATGCTTTAGATCCTTATAGACGCTTTTTTTTACAAAGTGACATTGATGAGTTCTCCAAATACAAATTGCTAATTGACGATCAACTTAAAAATGAAGAACTGGATTTTTATAACACAGTTTATGAAAGATTTAAGGAAAGAGTAGCCGAATCAAAACAATACTATAAAGACATATTGGTCAGGCCTTTTGACTTTAATAAACAAGGAACATTTAGCGTCGATTATGAATCTAAAAAGTTTGCTTATTCAAAGGAGGAATTGATTCAAACCTGGGAATTACAGTTGAAGGTAGGTACTTTATCTAGATTGCATGAAAGAGTAGAATTACAAAATGATTTTAATTCTTCTTCAGATAAATCTAACGTTTCAGACCAGAATGAAACGAATTTGGATTCAGCTCAACCAATTACTGAAAAGGAAGATTTTAATAAATCTGATGGTGCCCAAAGTGAGCCGAAATCTTTTGCAGAATTAGAGGAAATTTCAAGAGAGGCTACTGGAAAAAGCTTAGATGAATTATACGATATCATGAGTGATTTGGATGAGACTGATTGGTTTTCGGTATTTATAAATACAATTACGCTTCAGTTTGATCCTCATACTAATTATTTTGCTCCTAAGGACAAAAAGAGATTTGATATCAGTATGGCCGGTAAACTAGAAGGCATTGGTGCTCGGTTGCAGAAAAAAGGAGATTATACGATGGTTGCGGAATTAATTTCCGGTGGGCCCGCATGGAAAGCCGGTGAATTGGAAGTAGGAGATGCAATATTAAAAGTTGGTCAGAAAGACGAGCCCCCCATTGATATTGTGGGTATGCGTTTAGATGACGCCATAGAATTTATAAAAGGAAAAAAGGGAACTGAAGTTAAACTTACCCTTAAAAAAATTGACGGTTCAATCAATGTAATTTCTATTATTAGAGATGTTGTTGAATTGGAGGAGACATTTGCAAAATCAACTGTTGTAGAATTGGATGAGAAAAAATACGGTGTTATTAATTTACCAAAATTCTATATTGATTTTAACGAAAGAAACTTTAGGAATTCAGCAACCGATATGGAAAATCAAATTGAACAACTGAAGAATGAAAATGTTGAAGGATTATTGATCGACTTAAGAAATAATGGGGGAGGATCTTTAAAAACAGCTATTGAAATTGCAGGATTATTTATCCAGGACGGTCCTGTCGTTCAGGTTAAATATAGAGGTGAAAAACCCAATGTGAGATCTGATAAGAATTCCAAAATCCAATGGAATGGCCCTTTGGTTATTTTAATGAATGAACTTTCCGCCTCTGCTTCGGAAATTTTTGCGGCAGCAATGCAAGATTACAATCGCGCTGTAATTATTGGCAGTAAACAATCTTTTGGTAAAGGCACTGTTCAAAATGTATTGCCACTGAATAATTATTATAAGTATTCAGAAGATTTAGGGGCTTTAAAAATGACAATTCAAAAATTTTATAGAATTAATGGAGGTTCAACTCAATTGAATGGTGTTGAAAGTGATATAGCAATGCCAGATAGATACACCTATCTTGACATTGGAGAAAGGGATGAAAAGAATCCTTTGGCATGGGACAAAATTGAACCGGCAGATTATACAGTTAATAAAACTTATGAAAATTTTCATTCGGTTGTTAATGATAGTAAAGTTAGAATTGCCTCTAACCCTCAATTTATGCTCATTGATAAAAATGCAAAATGGCTAAAAGAAGGAAGAGACGATAATACGGTTCAATTAAACTATGATGAATATAAGCAAGCTTTAGACCAACGGATAGAAGAAAGTAAAGAATTTGACGCTTTAAATGATTATAGAAATGATTTGGTATTTAATTCTCCAAGTTTCGAATTCCCAATGATAGAAAAGGATTCTGTTTTAGGCGAAAAAAGAAATATTTGGCATAAAAATTTAAGTCGTGATATTTATGTAGAAGAGGCGCTAACTGTTCTTTCACAATTAAAGATGAATAATAATTTGTTGGTAAAAAATTAGTCTCATAATAATTTTATGAATTCCCTTAATGATAACTATCATTAAGGGAATTTTTATTTATAGTATATTAATTACCTTTGTGATTTAGTTATTAAAAAACAAACATTTTTGATTCAATCGTTCCAGAAACATATTCTTAAAAACTTCTCTTTTTTACAATGTAAAAAGTTACTTGTTGCCAGCTCCGGAGGAATTGATAGCATTGTCTTAACCCAATTATTTTATGAATTAAATAATGATTCTAAATTTATTTTAGAATCATTAACCTTGGCACATTGTAATTTTCAATTGAGGGGTAAAGAATCCAATTTGGACGAGAAATTTGTATTGAAGGAGGGTAACAGATTGAATATTCCAGTTCTTATAAATCGTTTTGAAACCGAAATTTATGCTCAGAAAAATAATGCCTCCATCCAAATGGCAGCTCGTGATTTGCGTTATCAATGGTTTGAAGAATTAATTCGAAATAATGATTTTGATTTCTTACTAACAGCCCATCATGCTGATGACAATCTGGAAACGTTTTTAATCAATCTAACCAGAGGTACGGGACTTGATGGATTAACCGGAATCCCTACCATCAATGATAAAATTATTCGTCCCCTTATACCTTTTACCAGAAAAGAAATAAAGACCTATGCTATTCAAAATAAACTGACCTGGAGAGAAGATGAAAGTAATGCTGAAACGAAATATCTTAGAAATAAATTGAGGCATAATTTTATCCCGATTTTAAAAGAATTGAATCCAAATTTCATGAATTCCTTTGTAAATACCGTTGAAAATTTAAAGGGAAGTCAACTAATTGTAAAGGACAGAATAGATAATTTAAGAAATGAAATTATTGAAACAAATGAGAATAATTTTAAGATTAACATCGATAAAATTAAAAAATTATCTAGTCCCAAAATCTATCTATTTGAATTATTAAAAGAATATGGGTTTAAAGAGTGGAATGATGTTACAAAATTGTTAAGTGCCCAAAGTGGTAAGCAAATTTACAGCAGTACCCATCGCCTTTTAAAAGACAGATCATTTTTACTTCTATCAAAGAGGTCTACAAAAAATGAAATGCAAAATTTTCAAATAGAGGAAAACTCGGATAAATTTTCAAATTTGAAAATTAGTTTCAAATTTGATATAATTGAAGGTTCCAGTCTGGGAAGGGAAAATAAAAATGTTGTTTACGTTGATAAAGCTTTGTTAAATTATCCATTAATTGTAAGAAAATGGGAAAAAGGAGACTACTTTTACCCGATTGGAATGCAAGGAAGAAAAAAGTTAAGCAAGTTTTTTAAAGATGGCAAGATATCAATTTTTGAAAAGGAAAAAACATGGTTACTTTGTTCGGCAAAAAATGAAATCATTTGGATTATTGAAAAACGTCTCGATAACCGATTTAAAATAACAGATAAAACAACCGATATATTAAGAATTGATTATGAAAAAATTGATTAGTGTTTTTTACTTATTACTTGTATTTATTAGTCAGATAAATGCTCAGATATTTGATCCGGTTAGTTGGAATACAACTGTAGAAAAAGTTTCTGAAAGTGAATTTGATCTGATAATTACAGCTACTATTGAAAGTGGCTGGCATGTGTATTCTCAAAATATTGGTGATGATGGACCGATACCGACTTCATTTAGATTTGAAGCGTCTGAAAAAGAATACCGGTTAATTGGAAAAACTACAGAAGGAGAAGGACATGAAGGGTTTGATGAGGTATTCGAAATGGATATCAAATACTTTGAAACGGAAGCAATTTTTAAGCAACGAATTAGGATTTTAACTAATGATAAGGTATCTGTTAAAGGAATTTTGGAATTTATGGCGTGTGACGATGAACATTGTACACCCCCTACTGAAGTGGAATTGGAATTTAGCCTTCAGGGAATTTCTGGGGAGCTGATACAAACAGAAAAACCGGTTTCATTGAAAGAAGTAGAGGCGGAGGAGACGGAAATTGTTGAAGTGAAAAAAAATGATAAGGTACAAAATGAGGAAAAATCTTCTAGAACAACATTAGAGAAAAAAGAAAAGAATAGAAGTTTATGGACTCTTTTTATACTTAGCTTTTTTGCAGGATTTGCTGCCTTATTGACACCTTGTGTATTTCCGATGATACCTATGACGGTAAGTTTTTTTACCAAACAAAGCAAAAATAAAGCTGCCGGTATTAGAAATGCCATTATTTATGGATTGGCAATTATTATTCTTTACGTTTTATTAGGAACCGTAGTTACTACGGTATTTGGAGCCGAATCATTGAATGAGCTGGCAACTAGTGTTTGGTTTAATATTATTTTCTTTTTGTTATTAATATTCTTCGCTGTTTCCTTTTTAGGAGCTTTTGAAATTACCTTGCCAAGCTCCTGGAGTACCAAAGTTGATGCTCAAGCAGATAGAGGAGGTATTATAGGAATATTTTTTATGGCACTTGCCTTAGCAATAGTTTCCTTTTCATGTACTGCACCGATTGTGGGAACAGCTTTAGTCACTGCTGTAACCCAAGGCGGAATTGCTCCAGTTATTAGTATGTTTGGATTTTCGCTGGCCATTGCCTTACCCTTCACTTTATTTGCGGCTTTTCCAGGATGGTTGAATTCTTTGCCCAAATCAGGAGGTTGGTTGAATACGGTTAAAGTAGTTTTAGGCTTTTTAGAATTAGCCCTGGCCTTTAAGTTTTTGTCAAATGCAGATTTGGTATTGCAAGGGCATTGGTTGGAAAGAGAGCTTTTTATAGCAATATGGATAGCTATATTCGGTGCTTTTGCTTTGTATTTATTTGGTAAAATCAAATTGCCTCATGATTCTGACATTCAACATATCTCTGTAGGGAGATTAGGATTAGGAATTGTTGTTTTGACATTTACAATTTATTTGATTCCTGGCCTTTGGGGTGCGCCACTAAAACTAATCAGTGGCTTCCCACCTCCTATGCATTATAGTGAGTCAACTCATGGAGTAGGATATACAAAACTAAGCGACAACAGTACTAACTCGGGAATTGAAATTCCAAAGGGCGCGCATTTAGGACCTCATGATATTATTTCTTTTTCTGATTATGAACAAGGAATGGCATATGCCAAAGAAATTGGAAAACCGGTTATGATTGATTTTACAGGACATGCCTGTGTAAATTGTAGAAAAATGGAAGAAAGAGTCTGGTCTGATCCTCAAGTACTTCAAAAACTTAAAAATCAAATCGTGCTTGTTTCTTTATATGTAGACGACAAAAGAAAATTACCTGAAAATGAGCAATACACGTCTAAAACTACAGGCAGAAAAGTAAAAACAATTGGCAACAAATGGAGTGATTTTCAAATAAAAAAATACAAAGCCAATGCGCAACCTTACTATGTGTTATTGGATCATGATGGAAATAATTTAAATAACTATTCGGCCTATGATCCTGATATAGAAAATTATCTTTTATGGTTGGAAGAAGGAATTTCTAATTTTGTAAAATAAACACATTTGTAAATTGAAACTGTTTTGAGGTTGATGTCATCATACTCAAACAGTTTTTTATATTTGTATTCTGGAATTTTTAGAGATTATATCTTCAAAATAGTTAGTCTATATTCAGATTTTGAATCGCAATGAAAAAAATACTGTTCATATTATTTTTTGTTTCTTTTTATGGAGTTTCACAACAGAATATTGAAGCTTTTAAGGGAGGGGAATATTTAAAGTTTAAAATTAATTATGGCTTGATCAATGCAGGATTTGCATCTTTGAAAATAGTGGATACTATTGTCAATAACAAATCGATGCATCATATCATTGGTAAAGGTTGGTCAGCAGGTATGGTACATTTGTTTTTTCCTGTTGAAGATGATTACCAAACCTTTATTAATAAAGAAACACGACTTCCATATCATTTTATTCGAAAAATTAACGAAGGTGGCTATACAAAAGACAAAGAAATATTTTTTGATTATGAAAAACTAGAAGCTCAAGTTATTGATCACAAACATGATTCTGAAAAGATCTTGGCTATTGAAAATAATATTCAAGATTTACTTTCTACTTTATATTATTTACGTGGTTTGGAATTAAGTACACTTCAGAAAGAAGAGATTGTTACGGTTAATATGTTTCTGGATGATGAAATTATTGAATTTAAACTTATTTTTAAAGGAAGAGAAGAAATCAACACAAAATTTGGAAAGGTTAAAACTATGATATTTAGCCCATTGGTTCAGGAAGGGCGAATTTTTGAGGAAAATGAAAGCGTTACAGTTTGGATTACAGATGACGCAAACAAAATACCCATTAAAATTAAAGCAGCTGTTCTGGTAGGTTCATTAAAGGCGGAATTGGTTCGGTATAAAGGACTCAGCAATTTTTTCCCAATTATTTTTAACTAATATATTATATTAATTTCTCCTAAAAATCAATAGATTTGCATATCATTCAAAAGAAAAATTGTTAAGTGAAAAAAATATTAGTCCCTATACTGGCTGTACTAATTCTTTATTCGTGTAAAGAAAAAGTAACTGAAATCGAAGAAATAACTGAAACAATTGAAGTCGAACCAATAATTATTAAAGAGTTTGGGTATGTTCTTAACGACTTTAAAGTAATCAGAGATACCATTAAAAAGGGAGAAACATTTGGTGAAATTCTAGATAGAAACCATATTGATTATCCTGAAATTTATAAAATTGCAGAAGCTGCAAAAGACACTTTTGATATTAGGAAACTTAATGCTGGCAAACCTTATACGATATTAGCTTCTAAAGATTCGACGGAAAAAGCACAAGTATTCATTTATCAACGCAATAAAGTAGAATATCTTATTGTGGATTTTACGGATTCTATTCAAACTACATTTGGTAGAAAAGAAGTAAAAACAGTCACTAAAACAGCTTCAGGAATTATAGAATCAAACTTATCTGAGGCCATGGAAAATCAGAATTTAGATTATATCCTTGCTCTGGAAATGGCTGAAATTTATGCCTGGACCATTGATTTTCACCATCTGCAAAAAGGAGATAAATTCAAATTGATTTATGAACAAAAATTTATTGACGATAGTATTTCCGTAGGTGTAGGAAATATTACAGCTGCTTATTTTGAACATAAAAATACGCCTCTTTATGCCTTTAATTTTGTGACGGATTCTGTTAATAACACCAACGATTACTATGATGAGGATGGTAAAACGCTTCGAAGAAAATTTTTAAAATCTCCGATACAATTTAGCAGAGTTTCATCGAGATACAATTTAAGAAGAAGAATAAAACATTATGGCTATAAAGTCCGTCCACATAAAGGCACCGATTTTGCTGCAAACATTGGAACCCCAATAATGAGTACTGCAAATGGTAGAGTTGTGGCATCCCGATATAAGGGAGGAAATGGGAATTATGTAAAAATAAAACATAACGCTACTTATTCTACCCAATATTTACACATGAAAAAAAGAGCCGTGAGAGTAGGGGATTATGTAAAACAAGGTGACGTTATTGGATATGTTGGGATGACTGGTAGTACTGCGGGACCACATGTTTGCTATCGATTTTGGAAAAACGGAAGACAGGTGGATCCTTTTCGGCAAAAATTACCTACTGCCGATCCGATTAAGGAGCATTTAAGAGATGATTATTTTACCTTTATTGAATCACTTAAGATGCAAGTTGACAGCATTCCTTCAAAGTTTTTGGAAACAACGATCGCTGATAATGAATTGTAGTACTTATTATTTGCTTTGAAAGTAATTACTTATTTAAATTAAATTATGCCACTTAAAAATATCAATCCAACCAAAACAGAATCCTGGAAAAAGCTTCAATCACACCTTTTGGAAATCAAAGATGTAGAAATGAAATCTTTTTTTCAGAAGGATAATAACAGAAAGGAAAAATTTACCTTAAATTTTGAAGACTTATCTTTAGATTATTCAAAAAACAGAATTACTGAAGAAACTTTGGAGTATTTACTCGAATTGGCCAATGAGTCGGAGTTAAAAGATGCAATTCAAAAGTGTTTTGCAGGAGAAATAATCAATGTTACTGAAAATAGAGCCGTATTGCATACAGCTTTGCGAAACCGAAACGGAGGTGAAATTAATGTGGATGGTAGCGACGTAATGGTTGAGGTAAATGAGGCATTAGGCAAGATAAAAGCCTTCAGTGAATCAATCATCCAAGGTAAGTTTAAGGGATTTAGCGGTAAGAAAATTACAGATATCGTAAATATTGGTATTGGAGGATCTGACTTGGGTCCAAGAATGGTTGTTGAAGGACTACATTATTATAAAAATCATCTGAATACACATTTTATTTCCAATATAGATGGAGATCATGTTACTGAAGTAATAAAAAATTTGAACCCGGAAACAACACTCTTTGTTATTGTTTCTAAAACATTTACTACCCAGGAAACATTAACCAATGCCGAGACTGTAAAAAAATGGTTTTTATCAAAACAATTTAATACTACCGAAACCGATATCAAATACAATTTTGTGGCTGTTTCCACAAATTTATCAAAAGTTAGAGATTTTGGTATTGCTGATCAAAATATTTTTCCAATGTGGAATTGGGTAGGAGGGAGATATTCTATGTGGAGTGCCGTAGGTTTATCAATAAGTTTAGCTCTTGGTTTTGATAACTTTAATTCATTTTTAAACGGAGCTTTTAAAATGGATGAGCATTTTAAGAATAGTCCATTCGAAAAAAACATTCCAGTAATATTGGCTCTACTCAGTATTTGGTATAATAATTTTTTCAATACAGAATCTGAAGTCGTTATTCCGTATTCGCAGTATTTAGAAAAATTACCTCCTTTTTTACAACAACTTTCCATGGAGAGTAATGGAAAATCGACGGATAGAAATGGGGATTCCGTGGATTATCAAACCGGAAATATTATCTGGGGAAATACCGGTACTAATGTACAGCATGCTTTTATGCAATTAGTACATCAGGGAACTAAATTAATTCCAGCTGATTTTATTGGATTTGAAGAATCCTTGCACGGATTAAAAGATCATCATGAAAAATTAATGGCAAATTTTTCAGCACAAGCAGAAGCTCTATATGCTGGAAAAACAAAAGAGGAGGTTCATTTGGATATGAAATTCCAAGGCGATAGTGATAAAATTAATCAATTATTGCCCTTTAAAGTGTTTGAAGGAAACCGTCCATCAAATACGATACTAATTAAAAAGCTAACACCCAAAAATTTAGGATCTGTAATCGCCATGTATGAACATAAAACTTTGACTCAGGGCATTATTTGGAATATTTATAGTTTTGATCAATTTGGTGTAGAACTAGGAAAGGAATTGGCGAATAAATTTTTATCCAAGTAATTATTCACGTTAAATTTAAGTTTTGTTAATATCACGAAAGTTTGGAGGGTAAATTTCAAATCATAATTTAATAATTGCCCACTCTTAATTTTTAGAGTGGGTTTTTTTATATATTAATTTTAGTACATTTGTTCAACAAAAAAACGAATAAATTAAAAGATACTTATCATGATTAAAATGCTGCATTCGGGTTGGGCCTATATAACACTTTTGATATTAATAGTTGCTGTTGTAAATGCAATAATAGGTTTGAGTTCAAATAAAGAATTTAAAGCAAAAGATCTTCGAATTTCATTATTTGCATTAATTATTTCTCATATTCAACTACTTATAGGGTTTATAGCATTTTTTACTTCAACCCAGTTTGAATTCTTAAGAGAAAACGGAATGGGTGAAGTAATGAAAGAATCTGAAATTCGAATGATCGTTATTGAGCACCCATTGATGATGATATTGGCGATTGTAATGATTACAATTGGATTTTCAAAACATAAATCAAAAACAACAGATGACTCTAAGTTCAAAACTATAGCAATTTTTTATGGTATTGCTTTGTTGTTTGTATTGAGTAGAATTCCATGGGATCAATGGTTTAATTAACAACCTGCTTTTTGTATAAAAAAGTATAATTAGAATCTGAAATAAATTCAGAATTAAGCAACGTAATTTTTCAAATGACAATTATTAAAAGAATTATAGCTTACCCTTTAAGTATTTTATACTATTTTTTCTTCTTTTTAATACTAGGTATTTTTCACCCTTTACAATGGTTGGCGTTTAATATTGGGGGTTATACCTGGCATAAAAGAGTGGTTGATATATTAAATTGGAGCTTGACACTATGTCTTTATATCTTGGGCACACGTATTAAGTATATTAATAAGTATAAACTACCTCAAAATGCCCCTTTTATTATTGTTTCCAATCATCAGAATTTAAATGATATTCCACCAATATTTTGGTATTTACGAAAATATCACCCTAAGTTTGTTTCAAAAATTGAATTGGGAAAAGGAATTCCTACAGTTTCATATAATTTACGAAAAGGGGGTTCTGTATTAATCAATAGAAAGGATTCACGCCAATCATTAAATGCATTGAGTAAGTTTGGTTCCTATATTGAAGAAACCAAGCGATCTGCTGTAATTTTTCCTGAAGGGACAAGAAGCAAAAATGGTATACCAAAACGATTTTCTGAGAATGGTTTGAAAATATTGGTAAAAAAAATTCCATCAGCTTATATTGTTCCTTTAACAATAAATAATTCCTGGAAAATTTTAGAATATGGATACTGGCCCCTTACTATTGGTTTAAAAATTACCTTTGAAGTCCATGAACCTATCAAATGTGATTCCATGACCTTTGAGGAATTGTTTTTAAAAACTGAAAAAACAATTAAAAATGCAATTATTAAATAAAAATGAATTTATTTAGTGCTTTTATGAAAATATTTAAAAAACTTTTATCATACCCACTAAGTATATTATTTTATTTATTTTATTTTTCTGCTATCTTCTTTTTTTTTCCTTTTCAATGGTTGGCACTAAATATTGGCGGTAAGGAGGCGCATAAAAAATCTGTGGATTATATCAGTTTTATAGTTATGTCTTCATTATTTATATTAGGTACAAGAATTAAGTTCTTGAACAAACAAGACCTTCCTAAGGATGTTCCGTTGATTTTTGTATCCAATCATCAAAGTGTTTATGATATCCTGCCAATGGTGGTTTTTTTAAGAAAGTATTATCCGAAATTTGTTGCAAAAATTGAATTGTCTAAAGGATTTCCGAGTGTTTCCTATTTTTTACGCCATGGAGGAAACGCTTTGATTGATCGAAATAATGCCAAACAATCATTACGAACCTTGTTAAATTTTGGAAAATATATTGAAGCTAATAATTATTCGGCTGTAATATTTCCGGAAGGAACAAGAAGTAAAGACGGTAATACTAAGATATTTGCTGATAACGGATTAAAAATTATTATGCGAAATGCCCCATCAGCTTACGTCGTTCCTATTACCATAAACAATGCCTGGCGACTGTCAAGTATTGGAACTTTCCCCATGGATCTTGGAATCAAAATGAGATTTGAGGTACACGAACCGATAAAATGCGATTCCATGCCTTTTGACAAATTATTTGAAAAGGTTGAACAAACAATTAAAAAGGGTGTCGTTTCAGAGCCTTTAAGACAATAGATTATTCATTGAACAATATTTGGTTTAGATTAAGGCAAACGCTCGAAAAAAGTATTGATACGCTTGTAGATAAATTCCTTATACCAAGTATGATTTCAAATGGATGATCTGTATTTGAGACGCCTATATTATCAAATATTAGATTTAATACTTGATTTCAAATTCATCTTTATCACTTAAAAAACCAAAATTATTTCGTGAATCCTCGATATGATTTTTTTTTAGAACAACAGTTTTTGTAGCCTCTTGGTTTTCATCAAATTCCAAAACAGGGTTTCCCATGCTATCAATTGCAGTAGAATGGCCTACATATTCTAAATTATTTGCATCTTTCCCCAATCGATTTACTCCAACCACATAGCATAAATTTTCAATGGCTCTGGCTTTTAATAAGGTATCCCATGCCGAAACTCGAGTATTGGGCCAATTGGCTATATAAATCAGTACATCAAATTCTTCAGTATTTCTTGACCAAACCGGAAATCGTAAATCATAACAAATCAGAGGGAATAATTTCCATCCTTTGTATTTAATAATTGTTCTTTTCTTACCCGCTGAATATATTTTATTTTCATCTGCGTAGGAAAATAAATGCCTTTTATCATAGTGTTGAATTTCACCACCCGGGTAGGCAACAATTAAACGATTGTAATAATTTTCATTTTGGTTAAGTTCTGAATCTGATTCCTTGATAATGATACTTCCCATGATCAAAGCATCTTTTTCTTTGGCTATTTTCAGCATCCAGTTAATTGTATTGCCAGTCATAGTTTCTGCCATAGAAGAGGCGTTCAAAGTATATCCTGTTGTAAACATTTCCTGTAGAACGATTAAGTCAACTTTACCCTTTATGTCCTGAATTTTATGAGATAAATTTGAAAGATTTAGGGAGGGATTTTCCCAAATGATATCGCTTTGAATAATGGCTACATTCAAATTATTTTCCATTTTTTAAAGATAATAAATTAGCAAGAAAGGATGGAGATTTATAATATGAATCTTATTGTGAAATTACTTTCCAATCCTATTAATAATTTCAGCTGCCTTTAAAAGGGTTTCATCATTTTTAGAGAAACAAAAACGCAAAACCTTTATATCCATATTATTTAAATAAAATACTGAAATAGGTATGGATGCAATTTTCCATTCCTTGGTTAATCGTATGGCAAAATCTAAATCATTTTCTTCTGATATACTTTCATATCCCAGTAACTGAAAATAGGTTCCTTTTGAAGGAACAACACTAAATTTCGAGCCTTTTAATGCCTCTAAAAAAAGATCTCTTTTTTTCTGAAAAAAAGAAGGCAGGCTCAAATAATTTTCCGGGTTTTTGATATAAGTTGATAGGGCCTTTTGGACAGGATGATTGGTGGAAAAAACAATAAATTGATGGATTTTTCTAAATTCATGCATCAACTCTTTTGGAGCCATACAATATCCGGTTTTCCAGCCTGTGGCATGAAACGTTTTACCAAAACTGGCAACAACAAAACTTCTTTCAGCCAGGCCTTTATAAAGTACTGCACTTTGATGTTTTTGATCGTCAAAGATTATATGTTCATATACCTCATCACTAAGAATAATGATATTCGTGTCTTGAACCAAAGCTTCTAAGGATTGCATATCCTTTTTTGATAGAATGGTCCCTGTAGGATTATGAGGTGTATTAATAATGATCATTTTGGTTTTATAGTTGATAGCATTTTTTACTTCTTGCCAATCAACTTTGAAATTTGGTGCCTTCAATTCTATTTCAATCGATTTACCTCCATTAATTTGTATGGTGGGATCGTAAGAATCGTAGGCTGGAGCAAAAATGATAACCTCATCACCTTGATTAACAAATGCCGAAATTATACCGTAAATGGCTTCCGTAGCACCTGCTGTAATTGTTATTTCAGTTTCAGGGTTATAATTAATTCCATATAAAATTGAAACTTTTTCGGCAATAGCTTCGCGGAGTTCAATAATGCCTTGCATTGGAGAATATTGATTATACCCTTGTCTCATTGCTTTTGAAACCAATTCTATCATTTGTTTTGAAACCGGAAAATTAGGGAAGCCTTGGGATAAATTAATAGCATTATGATCTTTAGCCATTTGACTCATCACGGCAAAAATACTCGTAGAAATAGTTGGTAATTTTGAAGAAAGATTGTTGATAAAAGAAGACATAGGCTTTCTGTTATTTAAACTTTATTCTAATATTTAATTGACTCACTCATTACCATTTTCAATTGAGTTTTTTCCAAAATTGAAAATATCTAATGTACAATTTTTCAAATAAAAAAACCACCTACCTATGGCAGATGGTTTGAATAATTTTATTCGATTTATTAAATCTAAAAGCTAGCTTTCATAAGCTCTCTATTCATTCGTGCAATATTGTCTAAGGAAATTTCTTTTGGGCATTCAACCTCACAAGCACCGGTATTGGTGCAGTTACCAAAGCCTTCTAAATCCATCTGAGCAACCATATTTTTAACTCTGTCAGTAGCCTCTACCTGCCCTTGTGGAAGTAATGCATATTGAGCCACTTTAGCACCAACAAACAGCATTGCAGATGAATTTTTACAAGTGGCTACACAAGCACCGCATCCAATACAGGCAGCAGCATCCATGGCTTCATCAGCATTGTGTTTTGAAATAGGCAATGAATTTGCATCTTGTGTATTACCTGATGTGTTCACAGAAATATAACCTCCGGCTTGTTGAATTCTTTCGAATGCCATTCTATCAACTACCAAATCTTTAATAACTGGAAATGCTTTTGATCTAAAGGGTTCAATATAAATAGATTCACCATCATTGAACATTCTCATATGTAATTGGCAAGTTGTAATTCCTCTATCAGGGCCATGAGCCTCGCCATTAATATATCAAGAACACATTCCACAAATTCCTTCTCTACAATCGTGATCAAAAGCTACAGGTTCATCTCCTTTGTTAATCAGCTGTTCATTGAGAACGTCCATCATCTCTAAGAATGACATATGCTCTGATATATCGGTAACTTTATAATCGACCAACCGTCCCTTAACTGAGGGTCCGTTTTGTCTCCAAATTTTAAGCGTTAGGTTCATATATTATCTTATTTGTAAGAACGTTGTTTAAGTTCAATATCTTTAAATTCTAATTCTTCCTTATGTAAAACAGCATCTGATGGTTCACCTTTATATTCCCATGCTGAAACATAGGCATAATCTTTATCATTTCTTTTAGCTTCTCCTTTTTGTTCTCCATCTAATTCTACTGATTCTTCTCTAAAATGTCCACCACAAGATTCATTTCTATCGAGTGCATCTTTGGCAAAAAGCTCACCTAATTCAAGGAAATCAGCTACACGGCCTGCTTTTTCTAATTCCAGATTCATTTCGTCAATTTTTCCAGTAACCTTTACTTCCTTCCAAAATTCTTCTCGTATGGCTTTAATTTCCGACATAGCTTCTTTCAATCCTTTTTCATTTCGAGCCATTCCAACCTTATCCCACATAATTTTACCCAATTTTTTATGGAAATAATCAACTGATTTAGTGCCCTTATTGTTGATAAAGAAATCTATTCTTTCTTGAACACTTTTTTCAGCTTCATCAAACTCGGGAGTATCTGTAGGTATTTTTCCTGTTCGAATATCATCCGCTAAATAATTCCCGATAGTATAGGGTAAAACAAAATATCCATCTGCCAAACCCTGCATTAATGCAGAGGCTCCTAACCTATTAGCTCCATGATCTGAAAAATTAGCTTCGCCAATACAATATAAACCAGGTACTGTTGTCATTAAATCGTAATCAACCCAAACACCACCCATAGTATAATGAGTTGCCGGGTAAATCATCATAGGGGTTTGATAAGGATTTTGATCAACAATTTTCACATACATTTGAAATAGGTTACCATACTTTTCTTCAATAATGGCGGTTCCTAATTCAATTATTTTATCTTCAGAGGCATTTGAAATACCATGAATTTTTGCTTGTTCTTTTCCATATCGCTGAATGGCAGAGGCAAAATCCAAATAAACGGCTTCCCCTGTTTCATTTACTCCATATCCTGCATCACATCGTTCTTTTGCTGCTCTGGAGGCAACATCACGAGGCACCAAATTTCCAAAAGCTGGATATCTTCTTTCCAAATAGTAATCTCTGCTTTCTTCTGGAATATCATTAGGTATTAATTTTCCTTCACGAATGGCCATAACATCATCCATATTTTTAGGTACCCAAATCCTTCCATCATTGCGTAAGGATTCTGACATTAGAGTTAGCTTCGATTGATAATCTCCGGACCTAGGAATACATGTTGGATGAATTTGTGTATAACAAGGATTGGCAAAATACGCACCTTTCTTATGGATTTTCCATGCAGCTGTTGCGTTTGAACCCATGGCATTGGTAGAAAGGAAATAAACATTTCCATAACCTCCTGTTGCGATTACTACCGCATGTGCAGAATGACGTTCAATTTCTCCTGTAATTAAATTTCTTGCAATAATACCACGAGCTTTACCGTCAATTTTAACCACATCCAGCATTTCATGACGATTGAACATTTCAATTTTTCCCCGTGCAATTTGTCTATTCATAGCAGAATAAGCACCTAATAATAATTGTTGTCCAGTCTGGCCTTTTGCATAAAAAGTACGAGAGACCAAAACGCCTCCAAAAGAACGGTTATCCAATAATCCTCCATAATCTCTTGCAAAGGGAACTCCTTGGGCAACACATTGATCAATAATATTTCCTGAAACTTCTGCTAACCTATGAACATTGGCTTCGCGAGAACGGTAATCCCCTCCTTTAACCGTATCATAAAATAAACGATAATTTGAATCGCCATCGCCCATGTAGTTTTTGGCAGCATTGATTCCTCCTTGAGCCGCAATTGAGTGTGCCCTTCGAGGAGAATCTTGATAACAAAATGCCTTTACATTATATCCCAATTCCGCTAAAGTTGCAGCTGCAGACCCACCAGCCAGTCCTGTACCAACAACAATTATATCAATATTTCTTTTGTTGGCAGGGTTAACTAGTTCAATTTTGTCTTTGTATGTTGTCCATTTATCTTTTAATGGTCCTTTAGGTACTTTTGAATTTAAAGTCGTCATAATTTGATTAATGGTTAAGGTGATGATAAAGTGCTATAAAAATAAACCCTAATGGAATAATAATAGAATATGCTTTACCAATATTTTGTAATGTTTTTCTTCTACTGGCATTAACCCCCATAGATTGAAAAGCAGAGGTAAAGCCATGTAATAGATGCAAAAATAAAAACACAAATGCAATTATATAAGCTGCTACTCTTATTGGGCTTTCAAATTTATGAGTCAACTCTTCATAATATCTAAATTCTCCGTTTGGTAAAAGCCCAGACATATCACCTTGAATAAATTTGACATTAATTTCTGGAAACCAAAAATCAATAAAGTGTAATAAAACAAAAGCTAAAATAACGATGCCACTATAAACCATGTTTCTACTCATCCATGTAGAATTAGCCGCTCCATTATTTTTGGCATATTTAGCACCTTGTGCTTTTTTGTTTTTAATTTCTAAAACAAACCCCATTACAAAATGGAAAACTACACCAAATATTAATATAGGTTGCATTCCAAATTGAATCAAAGGATTTGTTCCCATAAAATGAGATACCTGGTTAAATAAATCAGAACTAAAAACTGATAAGAAATTTATTGCAATATGAAGCAATAAAAAGAACATTAAAAAGAAAGCCGAAAGTGCCATAGCAACCTTTCTGCCAATTGATGAAGATAAAAATCCGCTCATTATTGATTAATTTTTCACAAATTTACGAAGATATAATTATTTCATATATTTTCAATCAAGGAACTTTAGAGATAAATTGCTTATTTTCGTAATTTAGAACCATTAAAAATAATGTCTTTATAAATTTAATATATAAGAACATTAATTATATTTACTTTAATTAAACTCTAAATAAATGCCAAGTCAACAAAAGCATACTTTAAATCCAAAAAAATGGATTGAATTATATGCAGATTATCTTTATAACTACGCTCTGATTAGGGTAAATAATCAGGATTTATCAAAAGATTTGGTTCAGGAAACTTTTTTTTCAGGTCTCAAAGGAAAGGGTAATTTTAAGGGCTTAGCGTCTGAACGTACCTGGTTGGTTTCTATTTTAAAAAGAAAAATAATTGATCATTACAGGAAAATAAATTCAATAAAAGGAAAAAAGGAAATAAGAATGAATTTTTATGACGATGGTGAGAATAAGGGTAATTGGTTGGAAGAAAGAGTTCCCATTTCATGGGGAAATGAGGCAGAAAGAAATATAGAGAATCAAGAATTAAAAAATGCATTAGAGGGTTGTATAGATAATTTGCCTGAAAAATATAGAATGGTATTTTTGTTAAAATCTGTTCAAAATTATGAAACTGAAGAAATTTGTAATGAATTGGATATAACCGCGTCAAATTTATGGGTTATAATCCATAGGGCAAGGCAACAATTAAGAAGATGTTTAGAAGATAATTGGTTTAAAAATTAAAAGGGTTATGAGTAGAAAAATTTTAATTAATTGCGAGGAGGCAACTTCAATTTGTAACAAAAATCAATATAAAGAAGCTTCTGTTTGGAATAAGATTAAATTGAATATCCATTTTTTAATGTGCAAATACTGTAAAACGTATTCCTCACAAAATCAGATAATTACTATATTAATTGATAAGCATATAAATCCTTGTGATGACGCAAATAAATTATCGGTGGAAGCAAAACAACTCTTGGAAAAAAGTATAACCCGAAAAATGGAGGAATAAACCTTATCTATAAATAAGCTTTTATGGATTTGCTCTACAATATAAAACCCTACCTTTTAATAAGCTATTATGTATTTATTAGTGTTCTAATTTTTCTGATAATTATTGCTAATAAAAAACCTGAAAAATCTTTTGCATATATATTTTTGATTTTACTTTTTCCTATTGGAGGTGTTCTCATATATTTTTTATTGGGAGCTCAGTATCAAAAAAAGAGAATTTATACCCACAAAAGGTATTATAATAATGATTATTTATATTCTTTAAAAAAAAGTCATAATCAAAGCAAAGAATATTTAAAAATTGGAACCAATACCAAATTACCCACTTTGTTTTATAATATAGAACATGTGAAATTTACATTTGAAAATTCCATAAAATTCTTGCAAAATGGTGAAGAGAAATTTCCATTATTAATTGAAGAATTAAAAAATGCAAAAAAAAGCATTCATATAGAATATTATATTTTTAATGATGATGATATAGGGCAAAAAATTATTGATATACTATGCCAAAAATCATTGGTAGGGGTTAAAATAAGAATGATTTATGATGGAGTTGGCAGTTCAATTTCTAAAAAAAATATTCAAAAACTAAAAAATAATAAGGTTGAAGTATTTCCTTATATGCCGGTATTTTTTTCAAGGTTAGCGCATCGGGCAAATTATAGAAATCACCGAAAAATTGTTGTAATTGATAATGAAATTGGATTTCTGGGTGGAATTAACGTTGCCGACAAGTACATCAACCCAAATAAGAATAACCTATTTTGGCGCGATACTCATTTAATTATAAAAGGACAGGCTGTTATAGAACTGCAGTTCGTATTTATAAGCGATTGGTATTTTGTGAGCCAAGAGAAAATTCCTTTAAGTGAAATTAAGTATTCAAACAGTGATAATATACAAGGTCAAATTCCTATGGGTATTTTAGGAAGTGATTACGATTCACAATATCAAAGTATTATGGAAGTGTTTTTTAGTATGATTACCAATGCTAGAAATGAAGTTTTAATAGCAACTCCCTATTTCTTACCCAATGAATCGATTTTGAATGCTCTAAAAATTACGGCTAAAAGTGGCGTACGGATCAGAATTATTATACCTAAAAAACCAGATATAAAAACCGCATATTATGCGTCCCAGACTTATTTAAAAGAACTTTTACTTAGTGGAGTTGAAGTTTATTATTATACCAAAGGTATGATGCATGCTAAAACTATGATTGTTGATGGTTATATTTGTACTGTGGGAAGTACCAATATGGATTACAGAAGTTTCAACTTAAATTCAGAAGTCAATGCCTTTATTCTTGATAATACTTCAGCAAATATTATGAAATCCCAATTTGAGATTGATTTGAAAGATTCTTACAAACTTGAATTAGAGGAATTATTGAACCGCAAATGGTATATTAAAATCATTTGTTCAATTGCTCGTTTAATGGCACCTGTATTATAAATAATTTTCTATGGAATTTATACCAGAAAAAATAAACCAATATATCAATAATCATATTGAGGAAGAACCTGAATTGCTTCAGCTACTAAACAAAGAAACATGGCAAAAGGCTTTGATGCCTAGAATGTTGAGTGGACATTTTCAAGGGAGAGTTTTATCTATGATTTCAAAAATAGTCCAGCCCAAAAATATTTTAGAAATTGGAACTTTCACGGGTTATTCGGCCTTGTGTTTAGCCGAGGGAATTCAAAATAATGGACTTATACATACCATTGATCATAATGAGGAATTGTTCGATTTACAAAAAAAATACTTTGAACTTTCGAAATATAAAAATAGCATTAAACAACATTTAGGAAATGCTTTAGACATTATTTCATCCTTTGATGAAAGGTTTGATCTGGTTTTTATTGATGCTGATAAGGAAAATTATGTTAATTATTTTAAATCGATAATTGATAAAATGAATAGAGGGGGAGTCATTTTATCTGACAATGTTTTGTGGAGTGGAAAAGTTACTGAAAAGCCAAATTCAAAAGATATAGATACAATTTCTTTGATTGAATATAACAAATTGCTTAAATTAGATCCAAGAATTGAAACTATTATTCTCCCAATTCGGGATGGTTTGACAATAAGTAGAGTAAAATAAATTTTAATAAAATATCAAGTTTTAATTTTCAATAAAAAATAATTTCGTTTTCCTCTTTGCAAGAGAATATATTTATCAGCAATTAGATCATTATTATTTAAAACCAAACCATCTTTTACTTTTTCCTTATTAATCGAAATGGAGTTTTCTTTTAAGGCTCTTCTTGCTTCTCCGTTAGATTTTAGAAAGCCAGACTTTTCGTTTAATGCATCAATAATTTCTACGCCATTTTCCAATTCATCCCTAGAAATTTCAGCCTGAGGAACTCCTTCAAAAACATCTAAAAATGTTTGTTCATCCAAATTTTTGAGATCCTTCGCGGTTGATTTACCAAATAAAATGGAAGATGCTTTTACAGCATTTTCAAAGGCCTCCTTACCATGTGTCATCATGGTAACCTCCTCTGCAACTTTTTTTTGCAATATCCTTAAATGGGGTGTTTGTTTATGGTCTTCAATGAGACTATTTATAGTTTCTTCATCTAAAAAGGTAAATATTTTTATATAATTTTCAGCATCAATATCTGATGCATTTAACCAATATTGATAGTATTTATAAGGAGAAGTTCTATTGGCATCTAGCCAAATATTTCCACCTTCCGTCTTACCGAATTTGGTTCCGTCGGCTTTAGTAATCAGAGGGCTTGTGAGCGCATATGCTTTTCCTTGAGCCTTACGTCTAATCAATTCTGTACCCGTAGTAATATTACCCCATTGGTCACTTCCACCTATCTGTAATTTGCAGTTTTTATGATTGTATAAATGTAAAAAGTCAAAACCCTGAACCAATTGATAGGTAAATTCAGTAAAACTCATTCCTTCTTTTGAATCGGCATTAATTCGGTTTTTAACAGAATCTTTCGCCATCATATAATTTACGGTTATATGTTTTCCAATATCACGTGCAAATTCCAAAAAGGAAAGGTTTTTCATCCAATCATAATTATTAACTAATTCTGCTGAATTACTTATCGAACCTGAAAAATCAATAAATCTTTCCAAAGTTCTTTTAACACCTGCAATGTTTTTGTTTAAAGTTGCTTCGTCTAATAAATTTCTTTCGGTAGATTTACCGGAAGGATCCCCAATCATTCCCGTAGCACCACCAACTAAGGCAATTGGCTTATGACCTGACTTTTGAAAATGCATCAATAAAATTATTTGAACCAAACTGCCAATATGTAAGGAATCGGATGTTGGGTCAAATCCAATATAAGCCGATGTTTGTTCCTTTAATAATTGTTCTTCTGTACCGGGCATTATATCATGTATTAACCCACGCCAGTTCAGTTCTTTTACAAAATTCTTCATTCTAAAAATTAAATTTTAACAAAGATAAAAATCAATGAATAAAATGAAGGTTTTTGATGTGTTATTTTTAAATGATACTCTTGTCGAAATTGCTTAATAAAATATGGGATATATGGATTTCAATAAAGTAGTATCATATCGAATATGTGAAAAATAATTCAATTCAAAAATAATTTTAATTACTTTAGCTGTATGATTTTAGTAACAGGAGGAACAGGATTGGTGGGTTCACATTTATTGTATCATTTATTGTTAGAAAATGATTCGGTGAAAGCTATTCATCAGAAAACAAGTGATTTAAGCTGTGTGAAAAAAGTATTCAGTTATTATAATACGGATTATAAAAGTATTTTTGAAAAGATCATATGGGTTGAGGCGGGATTGGAAGATATTACAGGCCTTGAAATGGCATTTCAATCTGTAACTCATGTTTACCATTGTGCAGCCATGGTTTCATTTGATCCAGCAGATTATAAAAAAATGCGCAGTATTAACATTGATGGAACCAGCAACATAGTTAATTTGTGTATAACAAACTCGGTACTAAAACTTTGTTTTGTTAGTTCAATTGCCTCTGTTGAAAAGAATAATGGCTCAGAAATTGATGAATTAGGAAAATGGAATAATTCTGCATTTAAAAGCGGCTATGCCATATCGAAATATGGCGCTGAAATGGAGGTTTGGAGAGGAAGTCAGGAAGGAGTGGATGTTGTAATTGTAAATCCTGGAATTATTTTGGGTTCAGGATTTTGGAAAAAAGGTTCCGGTAAAATATTTTCTCGAATTTACAATGGATTTATTTTCTATACGGAACGTGTTACGGGATTTGTTGATGTAAAAGATGTTGTATCTATTATGATAAAATTAATGAAAAGCAATATTAAAAATGAACGTTTTATTTTAGTTTCCGATAATGTTTCTTTTAAAGATATATTTTTTCAAATTGCGGATGTCTTTAATCTGAAGAGGCCAAAAATTAAACTGACTCAATTTATGTGTGAAATTGCTTGGAGATTTAATCTAATAAAAAGCTTATTTACCTCGAAAGGTTCTTATATTGATAAACGGACAGCAAAAACTATGAATTCAAAACAGTATTATTCATCGAGAAAAATTGAAAATGCATTAATGTATGAATTTCGAAGTATTGAGGGATCAATCAAATCCATTTGTAAGGATTTTTTAAGGAAAAGCTAATTATTTAACCAGCTCTCCCTTTTCGATTTTTTTCATCCTATTTTCATATTTCTCCATGCGTTCTGCAATCGTATCCTTTTCTAAATCATATATTTCACGTAAGACTTCAATTTGTTTTTGAACTTCCTCAAACATATCTTCGTATTCTTCAATATTAGACATATAATAAGTATTGCTGACCGCAAAACGAGTACTATCGATATGATACTTTTCAAAAACGAAGGCCAAATAATTCTTGCTTCTTTCCAAATTTTTATTCTTAATGCTTTGAGCAGCAACTCCCAAATGGAGATCAACTAAAAGATCAATCATTATTTCTTTAGAAATTAAATCTTCCGGTTCCTTAAATTTCGTTTTACTAGTACATGAAAAAACAAGTAGAATAATGGATATGTAAATAAATTGATTCATCTGTTAAACTCTAATCTTTTCCCTTTAATTATGTCATTAAATTTTCCTTCGTTGAAAATTAAATCCCCATTAATAAAGGTATGTGTAATTGTTGAATTAAAAGTTGTTCCCTCAAAGGGTGACCAAGAGCATTTGTATAATATATTGTCTTTCGTAATCAACTGTGACCTATCCAAATCTACCAGAACTAAATCGGCATAATATCCTTTTTTTATAAATCCACGTCTATCAATTTTAAAAATTTTAGCAGGATTATGGCACATTTTTTCAACCATTTTTTCTAATGAAATTCTCTTATTCCTGGTGGCTTCCAACATGGCCAATAAAGCATGTTGAACTAAGGGTCCTCCACTAGGAGCATTTATGTAATTTTGTTGTTTTTCTTCCAAAGTATGGGGTGCATGGTCAGTAGCAATAATATCTAATCGATCATCAAGTAAGGCTTCCCATAATCCATCTTTATCTGCAGCAGTCTTTATAGCGGGATTCCATTTAATTAAAGTACTTTTCTTATCATAATCTGTATCATCAAACCACAAATGGTGCACACATACCTCAGCTGTAATTTGTTTTTCTTCTAACGGAATTTTATTCGTAAAAAGTGCTGTTTCCTTAGCTGTTGAAACATGAAAAACATGAAGTCTTGCACCGGTTTTCTTGGCCAATTCGATGGCTTTGGAAGATGAAATATAACAAGCCTCTTCACTTCTGATAATTGGATGTAATTCTATGGGAATATCATCTCCGTAAATTTTTTTTTGCCTGTCTAAATTTTTTTTGATGGTAGTCTCATCCTCACAATGAACTGCAATTAGCATGTTAGTTGACGAAAATATTTTCTCTAAAACAACTTCATCATCAACCAACATATTACCCGTTGACGAACCTAAAAAAAGCTTAATTGCAGCCACTTTATTTGGATCAGTTTTTAAAAGTTCATCCAAATTGTCATTGGTACCTCCAAACATAAAAGAATAATTGGTATATGAGTTTTTAGCAGCAATTTTAAATTTTTCTTCTAATAGCTCCTGTGTCGTGCTTTGAGGAATTGTATTGGGCATTTCAATATAGGAAGTGATTCCCCCTGCCGCAGCGGCTCTTGATTCTGAAGCTATATCTGCTTTATGTGTTAGGCCTGGTTCCCGAAAATGAACTTGATCATCTATAATTCCGGGCAATAAAAATTTTCCATCTCCATTGATAACTATAGTATCGTTTGAAGGAATTTCAATATTAATATCAATATTTGCAATCATTTCGTCTTGAATTAAAACATCTTTTTTCAATGTTTCACCTTCATTTACTATATGGGCATTTTTTATAAGTATGGAACTCATATTCAAATTTATAATTATTTAGGCAATCCTTTAATCCTCATTTTGATTATACCGAAAACCGCTTCAGTAATAATTGTTTTATTCATTTTTGATTCACCCAAGGTTCTGTCTGTAAATATTACAGAAACTTCTTTAAGGTTAAAACCATGTTTCCATGCTTTAAATTTCATTTCAATTTGAAAGGCGTACCCTACAAACCTAATTTTATTTAATTGAATCTTTTCCAAAACTTTACGTTTATAGCAAACAAATCCCGCTGTTGTATCATGAATAGGAATACCTGTTACAAATTGAACATACTTTGAGGCAAAATACGATAATAATACCCTTTTCATTGACCAATTGACTACATTAACCCCTTTTGAATACCTTGATCCAATGGATAAATCAGCTCCATTTTGAGAACAAGCATTATATAACCTGACCAAATCTTTAGGGTTGTGTGAAAAATCAGCATCCATTTCAATAACGTATTCATATTTTTTATTTAGAGCCCAATTGAAACCATGAATATAAGCTGCCCCTAAACCAGTTTTTAATTTACGAATTTCTAGAAATAAATTGTTTGGAAAATCAGTTTGTAGTTTTTTAACAATATTTCCGGTGCCATCTGGTGAACTATCATCAACTACCAAAATATCAAATTCCTTTACTTGCGAAAAAGTAGTTCTTATAATTTTTTCAATATTCTCCTTTTCATTAAAAGTAGGAATAATAACTAATGTATCTCGCATATTTCTTGATTTCGAACCAACTAGAATCAATTATTTCAGAGGGTTAAAATTTTTAAGATTTGATAAAATATTGTAATATCTTCGAAAAGCAAAGATACTAAACAATATGACTTCATATGTTTTTTAATTATCAATTGAAGAAAACCAACAATGAAATGTTTGAATATTGTTAAAACAAATTATTATTACTTTTGTAATTGAAAAAGATCTTCTTATTTTCGAGAATTGAGTTAATGGGACAGAAGGGATTTTTCAAATTTATAATTTGATTCTGCATTTGATCAGGAGTTTTAAAAATTAAGTAAAGTGTTTGAAGGTTTAGAAAGGGTTGTTTATACCAAAGATTGGATTACAATGGTTCTAATGTTGGTATTATTATCAATAACCATGTTGAAATTTTCTTATAGTGAAAGATTTAGCAAGCTTTTTTCACTGTTATATTCCGAAAAGTATTTTACGAATTATTCTAAAACAAAGCCCTTAATCTTTAATAAATTCCATTTATATTTTTTTCTAATTATTCTTTTTAACATATCACTCCTATTATTTTTTGGTTTTAAGGCTTTCGGTTCTGTAATCATTGTGAATGATTTTAATTTTTTTGTCAAAATAATTGTTATTGCAATTCTATATGTTTCCATGAGATATTTGGGAGGATATTTATTGGCATTAATGTTTGGAATATCTGAATTTCATAAGCATTTAACCTTGCTTAAAATCAGTAATTTATCATTAGTTTTTGTCTTTTGTTTTCCTTTATTGATTTTGATTAATTATAGCAGTTCATATTTTCATAACTTTTTCATAACTTTTAGTATCATTAGTATGCTAGCAATGTTATTAATACGGTACTTTGTTATTGTCAAAAAAATAAGGGAGAATTTTAACATTTTCTTTTATTTAATTTTGTACATTTGCGCCCTTGAAATAGCACCTATTATAGTTATTTATAAAATGTTCGTCGATTAAAGTAAAATTTATGAAGGTAAAAACTATACTCGTTTCACAACCAGCGCCAAAAGCGATACAATCTCCTTATTATAATTTAATGGATAAGCAAAAAGTTAAGATTGACTTTAGATCGTTTATTCATGTTGAAGGAGAAACGGCGAAAAATGTTCGCTCACAAAAAATTGATTTTTTAAACTTTACTGCTGTAATATTTACCAGTAGAAATGCGATTGACAATTACTTTAGATTGGCGGAGGATATGAGAATGTCGATTCCGGATGATATGAATTATTTTTGTTTATCAGAAGCTGTTGCGTTTTATTTACAGAAATATGTGGTTTATAGGAAACGTAAAATTTATGTAGGAATCAGAACTTTTGATGATCTTTTGCCATTGATAAAAAAACATAAAACAGAAAAATTTTTGTTTCCTTGTTCGGATAAGGTGAAAGATACAATTCCTAATAAGTTAAATGAATTTGATATCAACTTCCAAAAAGCAATATTATTCAAGACCGTAATGAGTGATTTATCGGATTTGGAGGATGTATTTTATGATGTTTTGGTTTTCTTTAGTCCGAGTGGTATACATTCATTATTTAAGAATTTCCCTGAATTTAAACAAAACAATACAAGAATAGCTGTTTTTGGAAATACAACAGTAAAAGCAGCTGAAGGAGCAGGTTTAAAAATTGATATTGCTGCACCTACAAAAGAGACTCCATCGATGACAATGGCTTTAGAAAAATATATTAAAAAAGTTAATAAATAAGTACGTAATTTGACTTATTTAAAAGCATCTTGAAAAACATTCAGGATGCTTTTTTTTTTGCAGTTTTAACTAAATAAAGCCATCAATTCTGTGGCATCTTGTGGCTTCATTTTATTTGATAATACCAAGCTTAGTTGCTTTCTTCGCAATGCTCCTTCGAATCGAATTTTCTCTAAATCTGTTTCCGGTGAAATTTGAGGAACCTTAATCGGGCTTCCCGTTCGATCTACAGCAACAAAAGTATAAATACCCTCATTTACTTTAGTTTTTTGGCCGGATTCTCGATCTTCCATCCACACATCAACAAAAATTTCCATAGAGGATGAAAATGCTCTTGAAACTTTTGCTTCAATGGTAAGGACGCTTCCAACAGGCACCGCTTTTGTAAAAGCAACGTGATTTACAGTTGCCGTTACAACAATTCTTCTACAATGTCTTCTCGCAGCGATACTGGAAGCTCGATCCATTCTTGCTAATAATTCTCCGCCAAATAAATTATCAAGGGGATTGGTCTCGCCAGGTAAGACCAAATCTGTTAATATGGTCAAAGACTCTTTGGGTGTTTTTGAATCCATTTTATTAAATTTTGTTAAAGTTATTTGAGTTGTTTAAACTCTTGAAAAAAATAATGAGTTTAGAATTCCTGAATAAGTAGCCAAGCATCCTTTTCCACGTCACCTTGTATATTTTTAAGTACATTACGCGCCTCTTCCTGAATAGAATAGCTCTGAAAAGAGACAACAGATAAATTCCATTTATTAACTCCTAAAATACGGGCATCATAGCCTTCTGCTTTCAGTTGTTTAACTTTTTTAACTGCGTTTTCAGGAAATCGAAAGGCACCAGCTATTACATGATAATTTAATTTTTCGGCTGAAACATCCAAATTTAGTGTTGGTAAAGGTTTGGTAATTACAAAAGTAGCATTTTCAATTTTTTGATTAATAATTTCCTGCTGTTCCTGTTCTACTATTAATAATTGTTTATTTTGATAGTCTTTATAAAGTTTATTTCCGAAGCCGATGGAAGATAGTCCGATCACAAAAATTGCTGCATATTTTAAATAATTTGGAGCTTTTTTTCGTTCAGCACTCAATATTATTGGTGCCTTTTCCTCTAACTTTTCCACCTGTTTTATATATTCTTCTCTTTTAATTTCAGGAGCAACAATTGTGTTTAAACCAAAGGATGACGTTAAATAATTTACTTTATGCTGAGGCTCGAATTGTAATTTATTGTCAACTAATGAAAATGAACCAATCTCATCCAATATTAAATCCTCATTTTCTAATTTTTCTTTCCAACTTTCAATTTCCAATTGAATAAAATTGATAGCACATTTGTAAAGAATTTTATCAACTGAAGAGATGTAATTCGCAAGTAAGCCATCATTGTTTTTTAAATGACCATTAAAAGTTATTTGCTTGTAGGGAGGTTGAAGAGTTTGATTTATTAAATCAATTTTTGCCGATTTATTATTAGAAATAAACCCTCCAAAATTAGGAACAATAACGCATTCATATCGAAACAATAAATCGCTTATATAGTTGGCTAAAGTCAATCTTAATAATTGTTATAAAATTAGATTATAAATTTGTTCAAAGGTCAAAGCCTTTGAACAAAACTAAATAAAAACTTAGGGCCGATGTAAAATTACAAGCAATTTTATTAACAAATGTTTTGTATCTTGAAAGTCATAGTTTTAGGATGAAAAATTCAGATATTTTATATTATTTGGCGCTCCAATCGGCCGAAGGCATTGGAGATATTAATGCGAAAAAGCTCATAGCTCATTGTGGAAGTGCTCAAGCTGTTATCGAAGAAAAAACTAAAACCCTAGAAAAAATTCCTGGTATTGGAACCTTTACAATTAGGGGATTAAAGAATAGATCTATTATTAAAAATGCGGAGAGAGAATTAGAGTTTATTAACAATAATAATATTCAGGCTACAACTTTTTTAGATAAAAATTACCCAGATAAATTAAAACATTGTGTTGATGCACCTATTTTACTTTTACAGAAAGGCAGGATTGATTTGAAGAATAAAAAAATTATTAGCGTTGTTGGAACCCGAATGATGACCAATTATGGAAAATCTTTTTTAGAAAAGTTTGTCGCTGAAATTAAAGAATACAATCCTGTAATTGTTAGTGGTCTTGCCTATGGAATTGATATTTTTGCACATCAACAGGCTATGAATAATGGTTTACAAACTATCGCTGTTTTGGCTCATGGCTTAGATGATTTATATCCCAAACTTCATAAAAAGGAGGCCATAAAAATGTGTGAGAACGGAGGGCTATTCACCGAATATTGGTCCAATACTAATCCGGATAGGGAGAATTTTGTAAAGAGAAATAGAATTGTTGCTGGCTTATCTGAAGCTACCTTGGTTATTGAATCTGCGGAGAAAGGAGGATCTTTAATTACTGCAGGTATTGCAAATTCCTACAATCGAGATGTTTTTGCAGTCCCCGGCAGAACTAGTGATAAATTTAGTTTGGGCTGCAATCAATTGATAAAAACCAATCAAGCAGCTTTAATCAATTCTTCTAAGGATTTAGTTTATATGTTGAATTGGGAAATTGAAGATAAAAAATCAAATAAATCAATTCAAAAACAAATGTTTGTCGAGCTGAATGAGCATGAAAAAAACATCTATAATTTTTTAGTTAAGGAAGGTAAACAAAATTTAGATTTAATAGCATTACATTGCAAATATCCAATTCATAGAACAGCAACTTTATTATTGAATTTAGAATTAAAAGGCGTTGCCAAACCTTTACCAGGTAAAATATTTGAAGCCGTTTAATAATATGTATTCTATAATAATTTAATTGAAACTAACCTTTTTTTCAAAATACATAACTATGGCCTCTTTCATTAAAACACTTTGCTCACCAGGTTTTAAAAAGGGTAATTCATCAATTATTTTATAATGAGGCCAACCATCTTCATCAAAATATTCAAATTCATAAAAGCCAAAAGGTTCTAATAAGGTACAAATGGCAATATGCATAATATTTATCTTTTCATCTTTTTTGAATTTTTGAAACCCTTTTCCTAGCTCCTGAACCCCAATTAAATACGTAATTGAATCAATATCCATTTTTTCTCCTCCTCCGAACTTATCAGAAATATGATTCTGAAGTTCTTCCCATTTTAGTTTAAGTTTATGGTCTCTTGGCATCCATTTGAATTTAAATTCAAAATTAATCATTTGCGGGCATAAAAAACAAAATGAAAGACTCAATTATCTAATTCTATAATTCCTTACTTTTGTGGAATCAAATTCTATTAAAATGTATGGAAATATAAAAGAGTATTTGCTAAGTGAATTAAAATCTATAACCGATGCAGGTTTGTATAAAAGTGAGCGCATTATAACCAGTTCACAGGATGCGATTATAAAAATTTCTACAGGAGAAGAAGTAATTAATTTTTGTGCCAATAATTATTTAGGCTTATCAAATAATTCAGAAATAATACAAGCCGCAAAAGATGCCATGGATACCCATGGATACGGAATGTCATCTGTGCGATTTATTTGCGGTACTCAGGATATTCATAAGGAACTTGAAGGAAGAATAGCCAGCTTTTACAAAACTGAAGATACAATTTTATATGCTGCAGCTTTTGATGCAAATGGGGGAGTTTTTGAGCCTTTATTGGGCAAAGAAGATGCGATTATATCAGATTCTCTAAATCACGCTTCAATAATAGATGGAGTTCGTTTGTGTAAAGCTTCAAGATATCGCTATGCAAACAATGATATGGACGATTTGGAGAGGCAATTGATAGAATGCAATAAACAAAATCACAGATTTAAAATTATTGTAACAGATGGTGTTTTTTCCATGGATGGTATTGTTGCACAATTGGATAAAATCTGTGATCTAGCAGATAAATATGATGCGATGGTGATGGTTGATGAATGTCATGCCACAGGATTTATAGGTAAAACGGGTAGAGGCACTGTAGAACTAAAAAATGTTATGGGAAGGGTTGATATAGTTACCGGAACTCTGGGAAAAGCATTAGGTGGAGCTATGGGAGGATATACAACCGGAAAAAAAGAAATTATTGAAATCTTGCGCCAAAGATCAAGGCCATATTTGTTTTCAAATTCATTAGCTCCCGCAATTGTTGGGGCATCGATCAAGGTTTTTGACATGATTGAAAATGACACCTCTTTACGTGATAGATTAGAGAATAATACGAATTATTTTCGGTCAAAAATGGAAGCGGCAGGATTCGATTTGGTGGGCGCAGATGCTGCCATTGTACCTGTAATGCTTTATGATGCAAAATTGGCTCAGGAAATGGCAAACCTTTTATTGGAAGAAGGGATTTATGTAATTGGATTTTTCTTTCCCGTAGTTCCAAAGGAGAAAGCAAGAATAAGAGTTCAATTGAGTGCGGCCCATAGTAAAGAAAATATTGATAAGGCGGTAACGGCATTTATTAAGGTTGGAAAGGAACTTAAAGTTATTTAAAATGAAGAAAATTAGAATTACCAAACATTTCGATTTTGAAACTGCGCATGCCCTATATGGGTACGATGGGAAATGCAAAAACATTCATGGGCATAGTTATCATTTGTTCGTAACGGTAATTGGAACTCCCATTGACGATATCAATAATTCAAAAAATGGCATGGTTCTGGATTTTGGGGATTTGAAGAAAATAGTAAAAACACAAATTGTAAATGCCTTTGATCACGCGGTTGTATTAAATCAAAATTCTCCTCATTTGGAACTTGCAAAAACAATTGATAAACATTCTCACAAAGTAGTTCTAGTGCCATATCAACCTACTAGTGAAAACATGTTATTTGATTTTGCAGAAAGAATAAAATCACAATTACCTCAAAATGTTTCCTTACATTCGCTTAAATTAAATGAAACAGCAAACTCATACGCTGAATGGTTTGCCGAAGATCAATTATAGTTTATTGAGTTAATAGAGATTTAATGCCAAGTCAAAAAAATATATATTTTGCTTCTGATCAACATTTAGGAATTCCCTCTCATGCTAAAAGTCTAGAGCGTGAAAAAAAGTTTATTCAATGGCTGGATATAGTGAAACAAGATGCTGAGGCAATTTTTCTATTAGGAGATTTGTTTGATTTTTGGTTCGAATACAAGAAAGTTGTTCCCAAAGGATTTGTTAGGGTATTGGGCAAATTGGGCGAAATAAAAGATAGCGGAATTCCGATTCACTTTTTTGTTGGAAATCACGATTTATGGATGCATGATTATTTTGAAAAGGAATTGAATATTCCCGTATATCACAGTCACAAGGAATTTATATTTGGTAATAAATCTTTTTTAATTGGACATGGTGATGGTCTTGGGCCTGGAGATAAAGGATATAAAAGAATGAAAAAAATATTCACAAACCCATTTTCAAAATGGTTATTTCGATGGTTGCATCCGGATCTTGGAGTAAGGCTTGCACAATATATGTCTACAAAAAACAAACTTATTTCTGGACAGGAAGACATCAAATTTTTGGGTGAAGAAAATGAATGGTTAGTTCAATATGCCAAAAGAAAATTAAAAACCAAACATTATGATTATTTTCTATTTGGACATAGACATTTACCTATGGAAATCAAAGTAGGAGAAAATAGTACTTATATAAATACGGGTGATTGGATTACTTATTTCACTTATGCCGTTTTTGACGGCAAAAAATTGAAATTGGTTAAATTTTAATTGATTCAATTAACTTTTCATTTTTGTTGAGATTCATTTAAAAGTGCTCTTAATATCATCAAATTTTATACTTTATTTAGGTCATATATTATTTAGACTTAAAGCTCAAACTCTTAATACTTGTGATAACTCTATAGAATCCATCTAAAGCGGCGCTGGGGATATTACCAATCAAGGTACTATTTCATTAAATCCTCGAACCAAAATAATTTTTTAGTCTTTGCAATGGTCAAGTAAATTCCATTTGAAAAAGGATTATTCTTTGGAGTAATTTGATATATCATTATTTTCTATGATTTTTAACCCGGATTATGTAATAGAATTTTGTAATGAGGGTTGAAACCACAATAAAATATGACTTTTTAGTAGTTTATGCATAGCATTGTTATGGTTAAACTTCAAAAAGTAGTGAAGTGGTATATTTTGCAGTGGCTTCAAGATGTAATAAATTTTCTATTGCATAATCCGGGTTTAAGCTATTATTGTTTAATTTTAAGAAACCAAATAGCTTGTTTATACCTCTGAAATAGTATATTTTTGATTGAAATCTACCCAAGTAATTTTATACCTTAATGTTTAATTGAAAATAATCTAATTCATTTATGGCTAAAACTAAAACCACATTTTTTTGTCAGAATTGCGGCACTCAATATCCAAAATGGGTAGGTAAATGTAATTCATGCAATGAGTGGAATACCATTGTTGAAGAGATTATTCAAAAAGACGAAAAGAGAAATTGGAAACAAACTGGATCGACTAAAAGGACAGTTAAAGCTTTAAAAATTCAGGAAATTTCCATTAGTACGGAAGAAAGAATCCCAACAAATAATAATGAATTAAATAGAGTATTAGGCGGTGGTTTGGTAAAAGGATCTGTGATTTTATTGGGAGGTGAGCCAGGTATTGGCAAATCGACCTTGCTTTTACAGATAGCTCTGTTGATGGAGAATAAAGTATTGTATGTATCAGGTGAAGAGAGTCAGTCGCAAATAAAGTTAAGAGGGGAAAGGCTGGATGGAAATAATCAGGATTGTTTGATCCTGACCGAAACAAAAACTCAAAATATTTTTAAATCCATAGAAAGTATTCTTCCGGATGTAGTGGTAATTGATTCTATTCAAACCTTACATACTGACTATATTGAGGCATCACCCGGTAGTATTTCTCAAATAAGAGAAACTGCCGCGGAATTGATAAAGTTTGCCAAAGAAACCAATACTCCCGTAATATTAATCGGTCATATTACTAAAGAAGGAGCGATAGCAGGTCCTAAAATATTGGAGCATATGGTAGATGTGGTCTTGCAATTTGAAGGAGATAGAAACCATACTTATAGAATCTTAAGAGCCCAAAAAAATCGTTTTGGCTCTACGGCAGAATTGGGTATTTACGAAATGCTTAATACTGGATTACGAGAAGTCAGTAATCCTTCAGAAATTTTAATTTCAGAAAAGGATTCGGATCTAACAGGTACAGCCATATCTGCATCCTTAGAAGGTATGCGACCATTGTTGATAGAAGTACAGGCCTTGGTGAGTACAGCTGTATATGGTACTCCACAACGTTCATCAACAGGGTATAATATCAAAAGGTTGAATATGCTTTTGGCAGTTTTAGAAAAACGTGCTGGATTTAGATTGGGAGCCAAAGACGTATTTTTAAACATTGCCGGAGGTCTTAAGGTAGAGGACCCGGCAATTGATTTGGCCGTAGTGAGTGCAATTTTATCTTCAAATGAAGAAGAGTCTATCCCGCAAAATGTTTGTTTTGCGGCAGAAGTAGGTTTATCTGGTGAAATAAGAGCGGTAAATAGAATTGAACAAAGAATTATTGAAGCTGAAAAACTGGGCTTTGAAAAAATTGTTTTATCCAAATTTAATAAAATAGCCAATAAAAATTATCAGATTGAAATAATAAGAGTTTCAAAAATTGAGGAGGTAGTTAGTGTGTTGTTTTAATGAACTGATTTTAGTTGAATGAATTCCAACAATTATTATTTAACCGTAATGAGATTATTTCTGAGAGATATTCACAAATATAATAAACCAATATATTTTTAATCTTCAACTATTGCTTCGGTAGACCAACCATCATATTTGCCAAAGTAAGAAAGTGCAGAGGCCTTAAGAGATTTGGTTAAGTGATTAATTGATTCAGGCTCTACAGATTCCTTTCTTGAAATCTGTAATTCAAAAGGGTACGGAGTTTTGTTTTTGAAGTTAAGGGAATCTATTGTGAAACCAATTTTTTTCAATTTATCAGCATATTTTAACCTTCTTTTTTCTTTTTTAAAGTTGATCCAATGATGAACAGTTCTTTCCTGGGTTAAATCGTCTCCTTGAGATACCAGATTCATTAAATATTCATGGTTAATGAAAAAATCATTGGGCCAATTGGTTGGGAATATATTATAATAATAAGTCCATTTATTATCGTCCTGAATCAAGATATAATTATCCGTCTCACTTTCAAAACTCCGGCCAATCATATCATTGATATTCTTTCGAAGATCTAGTGTATCCTTGACATAGTAAACATCAAAACCATAACATTTATATGTTAAAACTCCTGCCAGCTTGTATTTTGTCGATTTATTAATTGTAGTAGCAACAGAATCCGAAAAGCGATATAATTTCTCTGAGCCTTTTTCTTTGGGAAACCCGTTTTTAAAGCAATCTTTTTTGTAGTTGGTACCAACGATCAAAAGTTTTTTGTAGAGGGGCTTACTAATATTTAAAGATAAATCAACATGAATTGACATCACACCCTTTTCTTTTTCAACCAGATAATTAACCCAATCACTTTGAGCATATGAACTAGAATAACAACCTATTAATAAAACAAAAAAACAACCCCTAAAAATGTATGATAAAACTTTCAAATTTATTCCATTGAGAATTCGTTAAAGATATCAAAAATTATGCCTTTATGATTTTTTATCATAGATCTCACAATTTTTATCATAGCCTAAGGTAGAATCACTCATTTTTTATTAAATAAATATAAACCGGAAAATGGTCGCTATAACCCTCTGTATAATTGTTATACGCGAAACTTCTAAACGGATATCCCTTATAGCGTCCTTTTTGAGTTATTAAATACTGAGGATTAAATATACCGGCTTTATAGAATTTAAAGGACTCGTATGTTTTATCATGGTTTAATAAATCATACGACAATAGTATTTGATCAAATAAGTTGATTCCATCTCTATAACCTAAGGTATTTAAGCCTTGTTTAAACATGCTTTCCATAGGATTATAAAGTTTATCATTATTCATAGTTTCGTAATTCCCCGTAGAGCTTAATTCTTTTCTAATGCTCAAATCCATTGGATCATCATTAAAATCACCCATAATGATGATTTTAGCATTTTTGTTTTCTTTCCTAATAGTCTCTATAATTTGATGAGTTACATAGGCAGCTTTTACTCTTTTTGCCTCACTTTTGATTTTACCGCCTCTTCTTGAAGGCCAATGATTAACTACAATATGAATCAAATCATTATCTAGCAGACCTGTTACAAGAAGCTGATCTCTGGTGTAAATTCGATTTCCTTTTTCATCCCATAGTCGAACTTCAAAGTTTTTATGACGCAAAGGGGTAAAATATTTTTCCTGATATAAAAGTGCGACATCAATACCCCTAAGATCAGGAGAATCATAATGCAAGATTTTATATTGCTTATTTTTAAGATTATTGGAGTTAATCAAATCCTGTAAAACAGTAATATTTTCAATTTCTGCTAACCCAATGATCGCAGGGCTTGAATTGGTTTTGTCAAAACCAATTTGAGAAATTACTTTGGCGATATTTTCTATTTTATTCCAATAGATTTTTGAAGTATAATGGTTTTTCCCTTTTCTGGTGAAGTCATCATCAAAAGTATCAGGGTTGTTTATAGTATCGAATAGATTCTCTACATTATAAAAAGAAATCGTTCTTATTTGAAATGTTTTCGTTTGACAATGAGGGGATTGAGTAATAGCTAACAGCAAAAATAAGAACGATATAATGTACTTTTTCTTTTTATGTAATTTAAAATCTATACAATTTAATGATTTTTAATCGAAAAGGTCAACATTATTTAAAATTTTTCATTTCGAAGAATACTTAATAAATAAAACAAAGATTCCTATTGAAATTTCAGTTAAAATAGATTCATTTATTTTTGCTATCCATGAACGTCTCCATGATGATGATGATTGTCAATAAGTGGCCCCCCCTCCATTATTTCCTGAGATGCCTTATTCATAAATTTTTCAAAATTAAGGTGGAAGGAATGAGCTAATTGAATTGATTTTCTTACATAAAGCCCTTTTTGATCCCATGTATTAATTGGATCCAGTATCTCCTTTGGTACACCCGGACAACTTGTAGGCATAAATAATCCGAAGATTGGATGTTGTTCATATTCAAGATTATCCAATTCACCTTTTAATATAGATGTAATCATCGCTCGTGTATATTTTAATTTAATACGGGAACCAGTACCATGTGGACCGCCACTCCACCCTGTATTAATTAACCAAACATTTACTTTGGCGTCCTGCATTTTTTTACTTAACATTTCAGCATATACTGTTGGGTGTAAAGGCATAAATGGAGAACCAAAACATGCTGAAAAAGACGGAACTGGTGCAGTAATTCCAGCTTCTGTACCAGCCACTTTTGCCGTATAACCCGATATAAAATGATAAGCAGCTTGACCTGGAGTTAATTTAGATACGGGAGGTAATACACCAAAAGCATCGCAGGTTAAAAAGAATATGTTCTTTGGATTATCTGCAAATGAAGGTTGAGCAATATTATCTATGTGATAAATTGGATAGCTCACACGTGTATTTTGAGTAATTGAGCTATCCGTGTAATCAACTTCGTCCGATCCTTCTTTAAAAATCACATTTTCTAATAAGGCTCCTGGTTTGATTGCCCTATAAATATCAGGCTCATTATCTTCAGTCAAATCAATTACCTTAGCATAACACCCTCCTTCAAAATTAAAAATAGTATTTTCAGCTGTCCATCCATGCTCATCATCACCGATCAATTTACGATTGGGATCAGCTGATAATGTAGTTTTACCGGTACCTGAAAGTCCAAAAAATATAGCGGTATCACCTTCTTCTCCAACATTGGCAGAACAGTGCATCGGCAAGACATTTTTATCAGTTGGTAAAATCATATTTAAAGCTGAGAAAATACCCTTTTTCATTTCTCCGGTATATGCAGAACCACCAACTAAAGCAATTTTTCTTGTAAAATTTAAAATGGAGAAATTTTTCTGACGGGTTCCTGCGACTTTAGCTTCGGCATTATAGCCTGGTGCACAAAGAACCAACCATTCTTCTTCAAAGTTTTCCAATTCTTCCAAATCAGGACGTAAAAACATATTAAAAACAAACATATTTGACCATGGTAGTTCAGTAATCGTTCTAACATTCATTTTATATTGGGGGTCGGCACAAACAGACCCATCTCTTACATACAATTCCTTGCCAGATAAATAATTTACCATTTCGTCATACAGGTAATCAAAATTTTCAGGTGAAATGGGTTTGTTAACATTACCCCACCAAACTCTATCCTCAGTATAATCATCTTTTACTAAAAACCGATCCTGGGGAGATCTACCTGTGAATTTACCCGTATTAACTGCTAGTGTACCATTAGATGTTTCCCTACCCATTCCTTTTTCAACAGTAATACTCTGAAGTTCATCCGGATCTAGGTTGTAATGAACAATGTTTTCATTCAATCCATATTTTTCTAATTCAACTTTTCTAGGCATAATTAATGATTTTTTCGTTTAAGTTAGGTAAAAAACTATTTAATCCTCCTTCGCGTTCGCTTCGGCGGACGAGAAGATATGGTTTAATTCCCCGACCCTTGGGTCGGAAAATTAGGATGTTTGCATAGCAAACTCAATTTAATACCTCGTATGCT